>NZ_PVWO01000205.1 GCF_003003845.1 Chamaesiphon polymorphus CCALA 037
TTTCTACACTCCACGAAGCTGCTGTCGATTTAGTCGCCAGCGGACTATTATCAAAAATCAACCAATCCTAATAATTAATTAGCACTCGACCGAGATTTTTTGCTACCTCTTTTTAAAAGGGTTATGAAAATTGAGTTTAATCCTCGATCGAGAGCTGTATCTAAATTAGCAACACAGATAATAATACTGACTAGGTCATCAGACGATTATTGCCATGGCGAAACGCGTAGTTTAATGCTAAAGATGGGTTTAATTTAGATTTAAAACATGGCAATAAACTTGTATAAATGACCTTTGATATTAAAAAAATAAAGTAAAGTTTTCTATAATAGATTTTTGTTTTTACAATACAAAATAGTTTGATAATTGAAGTATATTTTCTAATTACTCAATTTGGTTTTTAATTATCTCTAATATTTTTGGAGCAGCTATCTCAATACTGTGTCTCTCCATAACTTTATGTTTAGCATTTACACCCAGACTTTGCAGTAGACATGGTGACTCATATAATTTAATAACACAATCTGCCATGAGATTTAAGTCTAGATAAGGAATGACAAAACCACAGTCATTTTCTACAAATTCAGGCTCACCACCACTCTTGTCAAAACAAATAATTGGCTTTGCCAACGATGCAGCTTCCAGACAAACAAGAGGATAAGGATCCTCTCTCGATGTTAGAGTAAATACGTCAAATCCGGCAAAATAGTTTAGTGGGTTAGCTTTTACACCAATAAAATAAATATAATTTTCTAGCTCTGCTTTCATAATATCTTGCGTTAAAGTAAAACGTGTTATCTCTTCAGGATAACTACCAACCCAAACAAATCGAATGGCTGAATCTCTAGCTTTAGATTTAACGATATAAGCAAGTTGAATGAATAAGTCAGCACCTTTACGCCAATCCAAAGCAGAGCCTGAACCGCCGACAATAAAGGTTCGGTCTGGTATGTTTAGCTCATTTATCAATAATTTCAGATTAAGAGTGTTTGATTGAACAAAGGTAATAGGAATAAATCCATGAATAACGCTAATATTTTGACAGGCAATATTATGTTTTTCAATAAGATTTGTCTTAACTGCGTTCGCACAAGCAATAAAGTGAGTTGTATATTTTTTTACTTTTTCAAAATTAGCAATACCATAAGCTTGAATTATGTACTCAAGCTCATGTGCATGAGAGATCACCGGGCAATTAATAAACTCTAATAACTCTAAAATGTTACCATTAACTAATGTATTAGAGTAAATGAGTTGAATATTTGCATCAACAAGCCATTTCTTTAATCGTAGATTTGAATCGTCTGGAAAAAAACGCCTCTTAATTCTTTGATTTAATCCGTTGCTAGGTTTTTCATCAAAGATTAGAGTTGGTGCTAACTGTATAAAATCTGATTCTAATTCACCTCCTTTTACCAAAATAATGCGAAAGGGAATATTAGTTTTTTCTTTAAACCAGCGAAGGAATTGAAGAAGTAAAATTGGTGCCCCTGAGCGAGAAGCCTCATGGGAAATAAAAACAATTTCTTTTTGCATGTCTTTTGAAGAACGCAGATAGATTTAAATCAACAATGCTTATTATAATAAATTAATTGATTTCTTAAGTAAATTATCTCGTATTTTTCTATTAACAATCATATAAAGCCTAACTATATTGCTTACTGCTACTTTCCAGCTTCCACCGCGAGAGTGTACCAGTAGAAGATAATTATACAATAAGTAAACTTTGGCTTGCTTAGACCTCAAACTACTATCAATGACATTTTCAATTGCTCTCAAAATTGCTGGAGTTGTTTGTGATTTACTTATAATGCCAGATTTATTAATTATTAGCCAAAATTGATAATGTTGCTGATATGCTATTGTCAGTCCTTCATAAGAATTAGTCAGTTTTCCATGTATTCCACCCTCATGAATCCTGTAAACACTCATAGTTTTATTTATATACCTAATATTGCCGTTACGAGCGGCAATTAAGTATAAAGGATAATCTCCAAAAGGAAGAGATGTGAACCAATCAGGAAGATTTTCAATTAATTCTTTTTTGATTACAACAGAAGCCGTCGTAATGTAATTACCTTCCTGAATGAGATTATCTAAAGTGCTGACTTCTAAAGTTGAATCATCATTATTTAGTCGATTATTTTCGGGGCAACATTCATTAATGATTGCTGCATTATGAAAGCAAATAGCAAAGTCGGAATTTGCTTCTAAAAAATCTACCTGTTTTTGCAATTTGAGAGGATCTGTCCAATAGTCATCACCTTCACATAGCGCAATGTATTTACCATGGCAAGATTGAAGTAAAGCTATCCCCATCAGACCTAGAACTACTTCAGGTAAAGGTTTATAGAGATTACGATCGGTTACCAGTAGCCGGATTTTATCTGGGTACTGACTTTGGTATTTTCGGATAATTTCGGTAGTACCATCAGTAGAGTAATCATCACCAATGAGAATTTCATAGGGGAAATCTATTTGCTGAATTAGGGCACCCTCGATCGCTTGCTCGATAAACTCTTTATGATTATAAGTTAGGATGCAAGCAGTTACGATGGGACGATCGCACAACAGATCGCTCTTGACTTCCCTTACATGAGTGTCAATTAGTCTTTGCACTTGGTTGGATAGATCGGAATTCGGGGATAGAGTCATTGATTTTGTGCAACTTGTCACTGAATATTTGTTCGAGTTAAAGATCTTAACTATTTGGGCACAAAAAACATTACAGTTTCAGACCATCCTTCAGTATAATGTCTCAAATAGACATCGTAATCATCTCGAACATCCAAGATAAATTCAGAAATACGCCAAAAATCAGATGGATGGTGATATACGGCGATCGCTAATTTAGGACGATCTTTAGCAATATGTTCGATCGCTCCTTGAAGAGCTTTTAATTCCCATCCCTCTAGATCCATTTTGATAAATGTTACTTTTTCATTAATACTTTTATCTAGAGTAGTAACAGAAATTTGAGATGAACCCGAATCACTTACACAACTAGCAGAGCCTGATTCTGGATTAAATTTTAGTATTCCTTCTCGGTCAGAAACACCCAGCTCAATCATCTCAATATTTCTAAAGTTCTGTAAGCGTTGTCTGGCCTTGGCTAAGTTGGTGGCTGAGGGTTCAAACAGAAAAACTTTTTTGTAATCTGGGTACCTTTTGCAAAATTCTTCGGTTGTATCTCCATCAAACCCTCCACAATCAACAAATACCTCATCTGAATGTCGATACATGAACGGTTCAAAGTATTGTTCCCAGATCCGAAATTGGTAGTCGATCAAGTATTGATAATTAGCAGTTAATCTAAATTTTAAAAGATCGCTTAAAACAGACTTGGATCGATCGTCAGAAAGCCTTTCATATAATTTATTCCATTTAGCTATGTTCTGCTCTAAATCCCTTCTTGTTTCAAGAACAAAAGAAGGTAGGGGGAAAGCTTCTGGTAAAGTTTGACACAAATCCGCGTACGGAATAATTTTTGAGAAGCCAAAATCTTTAATTCTATTTTCAGCAGTTCTTGGTCTTACACACAGAACACAATTTACGATGAAGGCATTATTCGGGACGTTTTGCGTACTTAAAACAGGCTTTTCTTGCCAAGTCGTCCCCAATTCAGCATAGTCATCAATGAACCCATCAATTTCAATTATTTGGGATACTTGTTGGGACGTTTCATTCCGACCAAATAAATATCGTTTTCCCTGAGTAGCTGGAGAGACAAACTCATTAGCCAAAGCAGCTCTAGTCTCAGAAAGTGATGAATTGTAATCGATTATGATTTTTTGATAATCTATCATTGAGTTAATCATTGATTAAAGTTTTCTAGTTCATCAATAGACATTACAAACGCTCTTTAACTCTAATGTTGTGGCGGAGTTTTGGTCCAACCCTTACTACCAGATAGAACCATAGCCTCCAACATTTGCAAACCCTCCAAAGCTAAATCTGCGCCAAATACCTCCGAAGAATGATAGCTACCCGATGAATTATATTCGATTAGAGCATTCGCAATGTCTACATACAAATTAGCAAAAGCTTCAATGAAACCTGCTGGATGACCTGACTTAAAACGATTATATCGGAGGTCTTTAGCAATTTCAGTGCGAGCAGCTCGATCTAATATTTCTCTGCGCCCATCAGCATACGCTAGAATTAATTCTTCTGGATTGGCTTGATACCATTCTGCTGATGCGTGTGAACCGTAAATCCTCAGTTTTAAACCATTGCGATGACCGAGAGCTGACTTACTAAACCAAAATTGACCTTGTATACCTTCTGTATAACGACATAAGCTCGACACATTATCGACAATTTCTGGAAACCAACCAAAACTATCCTGTGTAGCAACTACGGCCAGAGGCTTTTGTTGAATGAGATAATCAATTAACTGATGAAGATGAACGGCTAAATCTAAATAGATAGTGGGGATTTGCCCATCTAAAAGTCTCCATGCTTGCGGAGTGGGTTTATTTCCCCCAGTATCCACTCGGATAAATCCTTCTTGTGGCATTTCTGCTTGAAAATGCAGAATTTGACCTAACTGACCAGATTTGATGATACTTCTTAGCTCCCGAACCATCGGGTATCCCGAATAGTTATAGTTGACAGCAATAAACCCATTCATCTTATCTCGCAAGTCAATAATCTGCTTAATTTCATCGCTACTCATTGCCAAAGCCTTTTCGCAAATGACGGCATATCCTCTTTCTAAGCAAGCTTTGACAAGCTCAAAGTGCATCGGAGTAGGAGTCAAAATAGCAACTGCGTCTAACTTACCTTGCTCCGTATCAAGCATTTCTTTCCAGCTTTCATAAACTCGCTCTGGGGGAACACCATAAACGTTAGCTGTTTCTTGATTGTCTCTGAAATTATGACTAAAACATCCTGCTGCTAGTTTCCAAGAATTATCCATTTGACTAGCAACAAAATGAGTATAGCCAACTGCAGACTTAGTGGAGCCACCAATAAATCCCAAAGAGAGGGGAAGTGAAAGTGATTTACATTCTTTTTTCACGATCTAAATTCTCTAGATTTATTAAGTTAACTTGAGAGTTGGAAAAGCAACTAATATTTTAATAAATATTGTAAAGCTCGCGCTGTAAAGTGGATCTAAATAATTTAGATAGTTCACTTTCAGAGTTTGCCCTAGCGAACAACAGTGCGATTCGCCCAAAAGGGCTAGACTTAACCATATCGCCAGAAAGACTCAAGAAGAGCAAATCTTCGATCTGAATAGGCAGATTAAATTGGAGCGAGCTAAAAGTTTTAGCTACTTGTTGTGAAATTGTATGTCTCATCACATAAGATTGCTTTAGATGCACATCCTTCAGGCTGACAGTTTGATTCAAAAATGGCTCTGTATAAGCTTCGGCATACCTAAAGCCTGTAGAGAATTCAATCAATTGGCTGTAAAGATCTCCCGGACACCGCCGTGTAACCTCAATTAACCAAAACGAGCTTCCCTGCTTGATAAACTGGGTATGAATTAGTCCATCTACTAATTGAAGATGCTTGGCCATCGTTAGCATCGTATCTCCGATCCGTCCAATGACATCTTCTGGAAAGTCATAAACTACTCGGCTAGTATCAACGACGAATGGGTTTGCCGTACCATGCTCCTCCACAATAAATTCACAAACTATCTTTCCTCCCGAAAGAAATGCCGAGTGGCTATATAGCTGCCCTTCAATATATTCTTCAATAACGCAGGTTTTTGTTCGTGAAAATGACTCAGCATATTCTATTGCTGTCTGTAATTTATCTCGATCGGATTCACGAACGATGGTAACACCTCGTCCACTGTAAGCATCTGTGGGCTTAACAATAACTGGTAATATATCGCTAAATTCACCATGTGGAATAATCCGTGGTACTGGTAAACCAATCTCAGCGGCTAATAATCTGAATTTTTTCTTATTATTAATTATTTCAGAAACTTCATTTCTGTCCAAGCCGTAAAATTTACCTTGAGAATTAAGTTCAGTACAAATTTTGTAAGATAGATCGTTACAACCTGGAACAATATAATCGACTCCTAATGAATCCACTAAAGCCAAAGATCGATCTATATTAGAATAGTCTAATTCAACATAGTTTTTTGCATACTTCGCCAGAAAGTCGTTTGGGTTGCCACCACATACAAAAACCTCATTTCCCGATCGAACTAGATAATCATAAATTGGCTTAGACGAACAGTTGGTATCAACCAAAAGTATTTTTTTCATTTTGCGTTCATTTAGGGGGATTAGCAATTACCAATCGAATTATCTGACATATTTTATTAATATCTTCTTCTGATATAGATGTTCCTGTCGGAAGGATCAGAATTTTCTGTGCTAATTTCTCAGTTTCTGGCAGCAACAAACCTGCATTAGGAAAATAAGATCGATAGGGTTCCATTCGATGGCAACCAGGATAAAAATATTTTCTAGCGATCACATTCTCAGCGTGGAGGATTTCGATTAACAAATCTCGACTAATCTGAGCCTTGTTTTCATCGATCTCTGTAACAATATACTGATAATTATTTTTCTCAATCTCATTTACAGGAAATAAATAAACACCAGGTATATCGGCCAAACCTTTTTGATAGCAATGATAATTACGATGATTGACCTCAATAAACTCATCCAAGCTTTCTAGAGACGTTAACCCCATTGCGGCTGAAATTTCCGGCATCTTGCCATTTGTGCCTAGATAGATTACTGTATCAAAGCCAGAAAAGCCAAAATTTTTCATCAATCGTAACTTTTGATTTAATTCATCATTATTAGTAACGATCGCACCACCCTCAAAGGTATTCATAAACTTGGTCGCATGGAAGCTAAACACTTCAGCACTGCCAAAGTTACCAATCATCTCTCCATTGTAAGAACATCCAAGCGCATGGGAAGCATCAAACATCAACTTAAGATTATGTCTGTTAGAAATTTCTGTTAGTGCTTCAACATCACAAGGTTGTCCCCATACATGCACGCCCATAATCCCTGATGTACGGGGTGTAATCAAAGACTCAACTCGCCAAGGATTTATGGTATGGGTTTTGGGATCGATGTCACAAAAAATCGGGGTAATTTCTTGCCACTGCAAAGCATGAGCGGTAGCAATAAAAGTAAAAGAAGGAATAATCACTTCTCCTTTTAATTCTAATGCTCGAATCACTAACTCTAAAGCGATCGTGCCATTACAGACAGCGATACAGTGTTTAGCTCCTAAGTGTTCGGCTATTCTCTGCTCGAATTCTTGCACAAAAATTCCATTATTAGATAGCCATCGCCGATCTAACATATCGTTGATGCGCTCTAATAGGCGATCGCGATTCCCGATATTTGGACGACCAACAAAGAGTTTTTCTTTAAACTTAGGTTCGCCACCAAAGTAAGCTAGTTCTGATATAGTGATATTCATAAATATTAACTTTTAATATTTTAACATTAGAATTCTGCTGGCTTTTCAACTATATACAAAATAGAGCGGGAGTGTATTCCATGCTTGTTAAAAGCTTCGGCTCCAAAATAATTGATATCTAGTTGAGTAACCGTAAAACCTGTTGCTGAGAGTTTATCAATAAATCCTCTTTTGGAATACACCCTTACATGATCGTCTTGACCGAAATATTTCCACCGATCTTCGGGTGTCTTAGCTTCTGGATTCTCATAATCTTCTGACAAAGTTAGCACGATCGGGACCATCAAGATCCCCTTAGCACCTGGCTTGAGAACTCGATAAAGCTCACTCATTGCTTTTCGATCGTCATCAATATGTTCTAAAACATGAGAACATATGAAAAAATTAAATGTGTTGTCTCTATATAGACTCATTTGCGTGATGTCTACAACATCATCAACACCCTCCATCATCATGTCAGCAGAGCGATAATCAATGTGGGGATATTTAGCTTTTATAAAATTCTGCAAACTACCTGACGGAGCAATATCTAACAACCTAAAGTCCTCTCTAATTTCAGATATTTCTTTCTGAAAATAGAGCGAGTATAGCCTGTCGCGATCGCTAGCATTACAGACAGGGCAGGAGTATTGTAAGTAATTCAGTGTTTCAACTTGAAAAGTAGAAAATATATGCCCGTGCGCATCTAAATTTTCATAATAAAAGTCAGGTAATCGATTGAATCTAGCTACAGATGAAGAACAAGTAGGACACAAATATACTGATTCTTCTTTGAAAGGAGCAGTTATTGGAATAGATTTTGCCCTACCCAATAGCACATTAATAGAGTCTTTGAATCTTTGAGGGATGAAGTTTTTGTACATGCTTTATATAACTTGTGTTGACTCGCCATGTAACTGGAATGCTGTCCATAAATTCTTTTCAGCCTTAACCTGAAAATAAGCTGCCGACTGTGCTCTCATTAGTATAGGTCCATCTTTGGATTCAGAAAGACCAACAGTAATTGAATAAAGACCCTTCGAGAAAATTACCTTAGGAATTAAGATTTTAAAACTCACATTTCCGTTAATGTTTTCTAAAGGAAGTTTTTCCTCATATATATATTCTGCAATACCTCTTTGTTCGGCATCATAAAATACTAGAAATGGTTCGGGATGTTTGAATTGTGGACTAACTTTTAATGTAATTTGAATCTCAATGTCTGCAAGCCTCTCGACTAAAATAGTATCGGTAGTATCTAAAGATGGTTGACCGTTAATTAAAATACTAATAATTTGTACTAGTTCACCGACATAAAATGACGGGATAACATCAAATTTTGAGTAGTAGAGATCTATACCTTCAGAAACATTTTTGCCTTGATATACTGGCTTTCCTTTTTCCAGCAATGCTATATCTGTAGCTATTCGAGATACTTGAGGCATACTGTGAGAAACAAAAATAACCGCACACTTAGGAATAAGTAGATCTATTTTTCTGAAACATTTTAAAACAAATCCCATGTCGCCTACTGCTAACACCTCATCCAGCAGTAAGACATCTGGTTCGATCAACACGACAGCAACTGCAAAACCCAATCTTACAGTCATCCCCGAACTATAAGTCTGTACTGGAGCATCGATAAATTCTTCAAGCTCGGCAAACTCAATAATTTCCTCAAGCTTGGCATCAATCGCTGCTTTACTCAATCCAAGAATCGAACCATTAACATAAATATTTTCTCGCCCAGTCAAAATCGGATTGAAACCTGCTCCCAAAGCGATCAATCCTCCCACCTTACCATTAATCTCAATACTACCTCGATCGGGCTTAATTAGACCATTCAACATCTTCAGCAGAGTCGTTTTTCCAGCTCCATTGCGCCCAATCAGTCCTAAACATTCCCCCCGTCGCAACTCAAAACTGACATCTTTCACTGACCAAAACTCATCTGGTCTTAGCTCATGCTCATACTTGCGTCCAGTCAGTTCCGAACCAATATCCTTGATTCCATACCATAGAGACTTTTTCAAGCTTCGGCAAAACTTTTTCGAGACATTCTCAACCCGGATTAAAACTTCTTTGTTATCCGACTGGCTTTGTACATCGCACTTTGGCAAATCTAACATCATATTTCTTGCAGTTACTTTAACTTGAGGCTTTTAGATTAAAGATTAAGATGGGTTTAGTTACTAATTTAAGT
>NZ_PVWO01000206.1 GCF_003003845.1 Chamaesiphon polymorphus CCALA 037
GTTTAGGCGCGTTTACGTTCGAGGGAATTGGCAATATTGTCATTAAAATGACGATCGAAGACCCACTTTCAAATTAGAAGGAAAACATTAGTAGCGTTAAATTTGCGTAATATTTTTAAGTACGATCGAGATATTTTCTAAGCTTCAATCCCATCTGAATTTGCGGTTTCGTCGATCGCCGCAAGCGACTGCGAGGCATGGAGCACCATCGTCGTGCTGCTATTTGTGACAAAACCGAGCCGTTCGTAAAAATTTTGATGGTGCGTGGTGAACAGATAAACGCGTTCGACTCGCTTCATGCAGGGATGCGAGAGTACTGTCGTGACTAATTTACGTCCTAAGCCTAGCCGTTGATAGTCAGGGTCGATGACGACATCCCAGATCGTCGCCCGATATACACCGTCAGAAGTCGCTCTTGCAAATCCAATTAATTTGTCTTCATCCCACGCCGAGATCGCAGGTTCGCTGCGATCGATGGCAATTTTGAGATCTTCAACTCGTCGATCAACCGCCCAAAACGCGCTTCTATTTAAAAGTGTTTGGAGTCGATAGAGGTCGATATCTGCACTGCGATCGCAAAACCGAATGGATTGGACGTTCATTGGCTAACTAAAATATCTGGATGACGTATAAGCATATGTGCTGTTACTTACTGTAAGCCATCCTAGTCAGTTTATGACTGCTATTCAATTTTTAAATTTCAATGGAGCCAAGGAGGCTCGAACTCCTGGCCCCTACAATGCCATTGTAGTGCTCTACCAACTGAGCTATGGCCCCATACTATTTTTTAATCTACTCGATTTTGTTTGTTGTTGTCAAGTTTTGGCGATCGAGTCTTTTAGAAATTCGCTCGCGATCTTTGTCGATTGCAGCGGGAGAGAGAGATACACCTTCATGGGCGAGCAGCCACTGTTTGCGAACCAACCCACCAGCATAACCAGTGAGTTGCAAGCTAGCACCAATGACACGATGACAAGGGATAACGATCGCCACTGGATTGAGGGAGTTGGCCATGCCTACGGCTCTAGCTGCTGTCGGTCTGCCGATATTTGTAGCTATTTCGCCATAAGCAACCGTCGTGCCTACTGGAATCTTCCGTAGCTCCTGCCACACCAATTGCTGGAAAGCTGTCCCCCCAGCATTGACGTCAATCTCGATAAGACTCCGATAATCTCCGGCTAGATAAGCCTGAATTTTAGTCCTCAATCCTTGTGGATCGACTTTGACTAACCAGTCCACTGCTGGATATCGCTTGGATAGCAATCCCCTCATGCGCGGCTCATATTCGGCAAAATCTAGCGCGCACAAGCATTCGCCGTCAGTAACTAACATAATTTCGCCCAATGGCGATTCAAATCGATCGATAAAAAGTTTCATAAGTCTGAAAATGGAACCTCCGATAAAGCTCCAGCAGCGATCGCGCTCAAAGCTCGATCGAAATATTTGCTAGATTTCGATCGAGTTGCATGGTTGCAGCATCGACCTGAATTCGATCGAAATCTAGCTATTTGCGGTTAAGAATGTGTCGAGCGTGAAGATCTCCAACGATGGCCGACATTTAGGCGGGGAAAATCCGCAGACGGCGATTGGGTTCTTCGCCGAAGCTGGTAGATTTGAGGTGATAGTGCTCGACTAGTTCGTGTTGCATCTTACGGACAGCATTCGATCTAGGTAACAATTCCACGGGTTGACCCTTGGGGATGACGATTTGCTCGACTGCCAATCGGGCTTCTTCTAAAGCTTCGACCTCATCCTCGCTGGCATTCTGGGTGAATAACCGCAGATCGGCTTCTTCGGGGATACCCGGATCGTCCATGTGCAGCATCCGCCGCAGGGTGCGGGTGATTTGCGGAATCGTGCCAGATTTGACGCTGTAGATCGGTACTTGGCGTACCTTACTAATTTGGCGTAGTTTGGCATGATTTTTGATGTGGGTTCGCAGAGCGAGGACGGCATCGGCACTGCCCATATCTTTGGTTAAGACGACAGGTAGATTGAGGACTTCAATTACCTGCTCCAATTCGTCGCGACCGATGCCATATGGGTAGACATGGAGCGGCAATTCTTCGCCATTTGCTCCGACGCTAATCCCAGTCGCCATCCCCGCCGACATCATGGCTTCGTCACTATCCCAGTTTTGGTCTAAGAGTTGCGAAAATCCCAGATCGGCCTCTAGGGTGGCTTGAGAGGCATTGGTAGCCAAAGTACTAGGCATGGGTGACATGCGCCCGCTCGATCGCCAGCCACCGTTCGCTGCGGGGATATTTGGCGCGGGCATCAAGCCGTTTTTGGCGGGTTCTGGTAATTCGCGAACGATCGATACTTTGCCAGCTTCATTTACCGTGCGGATTTGAGTCGTCGGTTGACGACCGCGCAAGAGGGTATCGACCATTTCGGAGACGCTATCATGGACGACCCAGCGATGGCGTTCGTGCATTTCGACGGCGATTTCAAAGGTGGGGGGTGCTTTGCGTTCGAGGACGGTTTTTTGGGAGGAGCGGCGGCGAGCTTCTTCGTCGCCGAGGGTGACGGCTTGAATCCCACCGATCAGATCGGAGAGGGTGGGGTTTTTGAGGAGGTTTTCGAGGCGATTGCCGTGAGCGGTACCGACGAGTTGGACGCCACGTTCGGCGATCGTCCGAGCGGCTAAGGCTTCGAGTTCGGTACCAATTTCGTCGATGACAATGACTTCGGGCATGTGGTTTTCGACGGCTTCGATCATCACTTGGTGCTGAAGTTCGGGACGAGCGACTTGCATCCGTCTGGCTCGACCGATCGCGGAGTGCGGAATATCGCCATCGCCTGCAATTTCATTGCTGGTATCGATAATTACCACCCGTTTGCCCAATTCGTCGGCTAAAACCCGCGCGATTTCCCGCAGGGCTGTAGTTTTGCCCACGCCGGGACGACCTAACATCAGGATCGATTTGCCCGTTTCTACCAGGTCGCGAATCATATTAATCGTGCCATAGACGGCGCGACCCACGCGACAGGTCAACCCGATAATTTCGTCGGTGCGATTGCGCATACAGCTAATCCGATGCAAGGTGCGCTCGATGCCCGCCCGATTGTCGCCGCTAAATAAGCCCAATCGATCGACACAATGCTGAATGTCAGCTTTACTCACTGCCACATCGCTGAGATATTCTGCCCCTTCGGCAAATCTCGCTTCGGGATAACGCCCCAGATCCATCACTACTTCAATTAGTACGCTGAGTTTAGGATGGTTTTCTAAAGCGATCCGAATCGACTCCGGCAACACAGCCAATAACTGGCTGAGGTCGTCGGTAATTTGCATTCTACCCAAACTTAAATTTTCGTCCATTACGAGTTGTTATTGGTGATTTTTCCTTGTTTCTGGCTCGCTGATTCGATTACCTCTGATAGGCTACGCCAACGAATCTCCTGGCATCGTTTTCTCCCGATAACCCCATCGATCGTTAACTAAAATTCATGGACAGATGCTCCCTTCAATTGCCCGACTAGCTCGTTAGCAATCGTCACAGCCGCAGCCATTAAGTCTGAATGCGCTTCCAATCTTCCAGGATTATCGGTGCGGGCGTCCAACTTGTCGAGCAGCGGCGACAATAAGACGCGTGCGTAGCTACCATAAGCGACACCGTGAACGTGTTTGGTATTGGTTGGCGGTAAAAGTGCGCGTTCCCGTAATTTGGGCACGGTGTAGTGGTTGGTACCGCCAGCTAATTGCACGTAACCTGGTAGATTGGCCGCTAAGACTTTTTCACCCAATCTAATCGCCGCATGAGTAGTCCCCGCGCCAATATCCCCACTCATGGGCCTACCATCGGTTTGCCAGAGGAGTGTAAAGGGGAGTGGGTGAGGATCGTAAGTGGCTGCGATCGTACCGTAGATCGATCGCAGATACGAGATTAATTCGTCACTATCGGGACAACTAATCGCTAGCAACTTGAGATGGTGTGCGGCTGGTGCCAAAACGCTCCACAATTGCCGAAAATCGTCTAAATGACCCGGCTGAGTATGAATTTCGATCGCGTCGATCCCATCCTCCGCCGTGAGATAAGGGAGGATACTATTGGGAGTTGCCGTGCGATCGCGCGTCGAAATCAGTCCTAACGGACAAATCGGCAAACAACGACCGCAACCATAGCACTGACTATCGATGACGCCTTGCTGAGTACTAGTAAAGGCGATCGCATCAGCCGGACAAATCCGCACGCACGGACGCGGACAATCTGCTGGACACTGGGATGGGTCGAATTCTGCTTTCCGAAAATGTGGGTCTATGCCATCATTTAAACTCACCATCAGCCACGGTTCATCTCCACTTGGATGTCCCGAATCTCGATGTGCCTGGGCTAATTTGCGAGCGGTGTGGATGCCATCTTTAGCGGCGGTAATTACCGCTAAATCAGCAGCAACATCGATACAATCAGCTCCAGCTAATGTATAGGCGATCGCGAGATTGCGGATGGCTGGTAAGTGCCCAAAGCTAGCACCGCAGATGAGTTTAAACCATGTACCCCTAGTTAATGAATTTAAGGGTGAAGGATATAGCACTAGGACTTGGATGAATTTTTTCTAACACTATTGCTAGTGGAAATTTTTAGATATACCGAGTAAAAACATTCATGACATTCACCCTCTTTGCCCTAAGTTTGTCAGCGTGCTGATGTATGAATTATATCTAGATTTACAGGTGCGTGGCTAGAAATCGTCGGGATGTTAATTTTCTGTAACGCGACTCGCTCTGTTGAAATCGAGAATCGCGACGATCGAGCGATCGCTTGGCAGTACAATTGGATCGATATGGAGATTAAAACCATGAGTAACCGTCCCATCATTCTGGGTATCGTCGGCGATAGCGCGGCAGGTAAAACAACCCTCACCAAAGGCATCGCTCAAATTCTTGGCGAAGAGAATGTCACCGTCATCGGTACGGACGACTACCATCGCTACGATCGCCAGCAACGGGCAGAACTAAACATCACTGCGCTCCACCCTGACTGCAACTATCTCGACATTATGCAGCAGCATTTAGCCCTGCTGCGGAGCGGGCAACCGATCCTCAAGCCAATTTACTCTCACAAAACAGGTACCTTTGAGGCACCGAAATACGTCAAGCCCAATCGGTTCGTCATCGTCGAGGGACTGCTCGGCTACTCCACACCCATAGCGCGCGAGTGCTATGACGTCAAGGTTTATTTAGCTCCACCAGAGCCTCTGCGCGCGCAGTGGAAGATCCAACGCGATACCCTCAAACGCGGCTACACCGAAGTCCAAGTCTTGACCGAACTCCAAAAGCGCGAATCAGACTCAGAGCAATTCATCCGTCCCCAACGCCAGTGGGCAGATATAGTCGCCAGCTTTTATCCCCCTAGCACCACAGATGGAGATGCGTCGCTCCTCAATGTCCGGCTCGTCCTCCGACCGACAATTACCCACCTAGATCTCAGCCAAGTCATCGAACCAGGTAACAGCGATTCGCCACCAGCCATCCGGTGGAATCTCGATCGAGATATGGGCAAACCAGTCGATGTCCTCGAAATCGATAGTCATGCGACGAGCGAGAAAATCAATCTGTTAGAGCAGATGATTTGTAACGACATGCCCGATCTCCATCGCGTCTGCAATCGGGAAGTCAATCCAGATCTGGGCAAAATTGTCGGGACGACTGGCGAAACCCTCCAAAGTTATCCTTTGGCTTTGACTCAGCTTTTAATTACCTACTACATGCTTAAGGCAACTCAAGAACCTAAATAAAGTTCGATTCTCGTTCGCAGACGCTACGCGAACGACCTCACCATTAAGCGGTCGTTCGCGTAGCGTCTGTGAGAGGATGTTTGGAAATACGGATAAGTCAGCTCTACCTTCTGCCTTTTCTTAAAATGTCTCACAGCTTGCCTCCGATTCTGTCGAAGATAGTGAGTTAAAATAATAGCTGACTCATTTAAATCCAATCGCCCAAACCATGCAATTCATCGATCTCGCAGAAGTAGAAGTAGAATCCGGAAGTGGTGGCGATGGGATAGTTACCTTTCGGCGTGAAAAATACGTCCCGGCGGGAGGCCCCTCCGGGGGAAATGGTGGCAAAGGTGGTTCGGTTTTCTTTACCGCTGTTGAAAACCTGCAAACCTTATTAGACTTTCGTTACAATCGCCGCTTCAAAGCTGAAAATGGTGGTAAAGGTGGTTCGAGTAATTGTACTGGTGCTTCGGGTGACGATTTAATTGTCGAGGTACCCTGCGGTACGATGATTTACGATACGGCTACCGACGAACTATTAGTCGATTTGGTGGAGCCGGGGCAAACTTTTAAAGTTGTTGCGGGTGGTAAAGGTGGTTTGGGTAACGCGCATTTTTTGAGTAATAGCAACCGCGCACCGGAATATGCGCTACCCGGACAACCACCACAGCAAAAACGGATTAGGCTGGAATTAAAATTATTAGCAGAAGTCGGGATTATCGGTTTGCCAAATGCGGGCAAATCTCCCCTGATCTCGGCACTTTCAGCCGCACGTCCCAAAGTCGCCGATTATCCATTTACGACTTTGGTGCCTAATTTAGGTGTCGTCCGCAAGCCTTCTGGCGATGGAACGTTATTTGCCGATATTCCAGGATTGATCGAGGGTGCATCGCAGGGTGCTGGGTTGGGACACGATTTTCTCCGCCACATCGAGCGCACGCGTGTATTGTTGCATTTAGTCGAAGCAACCAATGACGATCCGATCGCTGCTTATCAGACAATTCAGCAGGAGTTGATCGCTTATAATGATTCTTTGGCTACTCGCCCTCAAATTTTGGCCTTGAGCAAAATCGATGCGGTAGACGATGAGGAAGTTGCCGAAATTGCCCAAGCGTTGAGCGAGGTAGCCCAGCAGCCAGTATTTCTCATCTCATCGGCCACTCGCACGGGCTTAGATCCCCTCCTTCAGCAAGTTTGGCAAGAGTTAGATCGGTTAGAAGCCGAACGTCAGGCCGAAAAATTAGCACTCGAACGGGCGGGATTTCCTGTCTTGAAGTAGATATTTAAAAGAGGATGGCCGATCGATCGGCCATCCTCTTTGCGATTCTGCACTACTATATTTAATAACGGAGAAGGAGGGATTCGAACCCTCGGTAGGATTGCTCCTACAACAGATTAGCAATCTGCCGCTTTCGACCACTCAGCCACCTCTCCACACTGCGGTTATAAACCGACGTTTTTAACTATATCATGTTGCTACAGTTTTCACAAGATATTAAAAATCGATGATGCTCGATACCCCTATAACGCTCGCTCGAAGCACCGCCCATGCAGACGATCGATTTGCGATCGGGTTTGCCCCCTTATCGCTAGATGAAGTCTATCAACTCGCTGACGATCCTGGCAATGGCGCAGTAGTGGTCATGAGTGGGACAGTTCGCGATCGCACTGACGGTCGCGCGGTAGACTATTTAGAGTATCAGGCTTACGAACCGATGGCGATGCGCGTATTTGCGGCCATTGGTTGGGAAATTCGCGATCGGTGGCCGAGTGCGACTCATGTGGTCATCCATCATCGCGTCGGCAAATTAAAGATTGGCGAAATTAGTGTCTTAGTTGCTGTCGGATGTCCGCACCGAGGGGAGGCGTTTGCCGCTTGTCAGTATGCGATCGATACGCTCAAGCATCAAGCTCCGATTTGGAAAAAAGAGTGGTTCAGCCAGCGCGATGGCGATCGACCATCGAGTACTTGGGTGAGTATTGGGGATTGCGAACGCCACGAATAAAACTGAACGTGGCTAATCTTATGGCATTTTACCGATCTGTGGAAACGATGGGAGGTTTTTTCTGAGCCAATCGGTGGAAGATCTACCCCCACCCATTTCTGACACCTGAAGATCCGAACTCCAGACTGACGAACTGACAGATGGAGTCGATGTAGCTCCAGCAAAGCCTCTGACAAATAGATTTTGAAAGAACTTAGTACTACGCCAAGCCTCGAAGTATAAATATCCCAGTACTAGGACATAGGCAAGAGCGAACAATTCTAGCGGTACCAGAAATCGACCGCGATCGATACCTGCCACAATATTACTAATAATCGATGAAGTTGCCGTAAATAATCCGCCCAACCACGTTAATAGCAAAATTAATGTAATTTGGTGTATTTTTATACAGATAGTAAGTTGATATCCATGGTATAGGCTATTAATTTTACCTTCAATTGTGGGCACTAAAAATTTGGGTAAATGCAGATATTTGTGACCGATAATCCGGGTGGCTAAAAACTTAAAGCCTTGAATTTCGCCAATAAAATGTTGCTGTTTCGGATTGACTTTGACGAGCGAGTGCGAATCCATGTTGGGTAAGGCAACAGCGGAGTCTGCTGATGGCAGCGCATCCTGGGAGATCCGCATAGGCGTTGGCGATTGGGTTTCACCCACATAAATAGCACTTGCCAATCGATCGGTAATTTGCGCAAAATCAAGTGTGGTTAGAATCACACACTGCGGAAAGGGAATTCTAATCATTACTTTAGCTATAAATATCAGTAGCTTGGCTAGATTGAAATAATTATAAAGATCGACAGATAGATGACGCCTAGTATTATTATTTATCAGTCTATCTCTTCAGATCTTCTAATTGCTACCCGGTAGTATAGAATTGAGCAAAAATACTGAATATAGCAAGTCAAATTTAAGCCCGAACACTGAAATTCGCAGTGAATTATTTGGCTGTTCTTCATCTTTAGGTTTGTACGTGGGTACTCTAAGCGATGAGTGAGTAAGCGCAAGATCGGTAAATTGAGTATGGAAGTAGCTATCGAGCAGCTCAGAGCTGGCAAAATTTCGACGACAGGAGACTTAGGGGCACCAACTGCGCAAATTGCGATCGACCCCAGTACGAATCCACAATTGCTCCGCAAAATTGCGACAGAATCCAACTGGGAACTACGGCGATTGGTAGCGAGCAATCCTAACACGCCGACAGATGTCCTCTGGCAATTGGGAATTGACTTTCCCGAAGCGGTACTCAATAACCCAATTTTTGAATTGTTACAACTAGAGCAGCTTCAATTAGCCGCAGAAATTCCACACGCGACATTAACTAGCCTGTTGCAATGCGACTGCGTACCCCGCAACTTGATGGAGTATGCTGTCGATCGACAAGACTATAGTCTCTGGCTAGCGGTGGCTTATAATCCCCAGACTCCCAGCACATTGCTCGAAAATCTCGCCCGCAAATCCCGTCGCCAAGATCGAGAGTTAATTCGGGCTGTTGCCGCACATCCGAATGCGCCACAACACCTACTTGCCGAAATCATCGAGATCGGTGAGAGCGTGGCGCAAGTTGTTGCTGAAAATGCCAAGACATCTGTAGCTGTATTGACAAAGATTTTGAAAAAATACGCACAAGCCAACGATCCGACATTTACCACATTGGTAGCACTACATCCCCAGCTAGGTGAGGGATTGTTGATGCAGATGTATCTCGCACCCAGCGAGTCAGCCGCGCGATCTTTGTGGTTGGCGAAACAAATTACGACAGAATCGACTCAATTAGTACTGTCTCTTATACACATC
>NZ_PVWO01000207.1 GCF_003003845.1 Chamaesiphon polymorphus CCALA 037
GCATTGTCGCGACAGACAGGTAGTACGCTATTTATGACCTTGATGGCCGCCTTTGCCACCTTACTCTATCGTTACAGCGGGGAGTCGGATGTGGTCATTGGTTCTCCCATTGCCAATCGCAACCGCAGTGAAATCGAGCCACTAATTGGCTTTTTTGTAAATACCTTAGTCTTGAGAACCAAATTAGAGGCAGAGCTGAGCTTTGAGCAATTACTCAAGCAGGTACGAGCAAATACACTTACAGCTTACGAACATCAAGATGTTCCCTTTGAACAAATTGTCGAAGCATTGCAACCTCAACGCTCGATGAGTCATTCCCCTCTGTTTCAGGTGATGTTTGTCTTGCAAAATACGCCCATGAGTGATGCTGAATTACCGGGAGTGAGGTTGAGTGGGTTAAATGCTCAGAGCACGATTGCCAAGTTCGATTTAACCCTATCGATGAGTGAAAGTTTGATGGGATTGGAGTGTGAATGGGAATACAACACCGACTTGTTTGATAAGTCAACCATCGAGCGAATGGCGAGTCATTTTGAGAACTTGTTGGCAGCGATCGTCGCAAATCCCCAGCAGCCAGTGAGTAAATTATCCTTACTGAGTGCGACAGAACGCCAGCAATTACTGTTTGACTGGAACGATACTCAGACAGATTATCCCAAAGATAAATGTGTCCATCAGTTGTTTGAAGAGCAAGTAGTAAAAACGCCCGATGCAGTTGCCGTAGTATTCAATCGACAGGAATTAACATATCGACAGTTAAACGAACGCGCCAATCAGCTAGCGCATTACCTGCAAACTTTGGGGGTCAAACCTGAAGTGCTGGTGGGGATTTGTGTCGATCGTTCGCTAGAGATGATAGTGGGATTGTTGGGGATTCTCAAGGCGGGTGGAGCATATGTTCCCTTAGACCCCAGTTATCCAGCAGAACGCTTGAGTTATATCATGGCTGATGCGGGGATAGAAGTATTGTTAACACAAGAAAACTTGTTGTCAGTTCTGCCGTTAGATTGTGCTCAGATGGTCTGCTGGGATCGGAATTGGGAGACAATCGAGCAGCATTGTCAGGACAATCCGATGACAGATGTCAGTGCAGATAATTTGGCTTATGTCATCTACACTTCTGGTTCCACTGGAGAACCTAAAGGGGTGTCTGTGGCTCATCGAGGGGTAAACCGTCTGATCGTCAACACGAATTACATTAATCTCCAAGAACAAGATGTAGTTGGGTTGGCATCAAACTTTTCCTTCGATGCTGTCACGTTTGAGATTTGGGGAGCATTAGTACATGGTGCGAAGTTAGTGGGGATCGAGCGGGATGTGATGTTATCGCCCCATCAGTTAGCTAACTCGCTCCAATCGCAAAAAATTAGCACGTTATTTGTAACCACTGCCTTATTCAATCAAATTGCTAATGTTGTGCCATCAGCATTCAATTCATTGCAGAACCTGATGTTTGGGGGAGAAGCTGTCGATGTGTCGGCCATCAAAGCAGTACTAAAGAATCAGCCACCACAGCGATTGCTCCATGTTTATGGCCCGACAGAAAGTACGACCTTCAGTACCTGGTACTTGGTGTCGGATGTTCTGGAGGAAGCTAAAACTATTCCGATCGGTCGTCCCATTGCCAACACGCAAGTTTACATCCTCGACCCACAACTACAACCAGTACCAATTGGGGTAGCCGGAGAACTCCACATCGGCGGCGATGGATTGGCCAGAGGCTACTTGAATCGTCCCGAATTAACTCAAGCAAAATTCATTGACAATCCATTCGCATCAGACAGCTCGGCAAGGTTGTATAAGACTGGCGATTTAGCACGTTACTTACCTGACGGCAATATTGAATTCTTGGGACGGCTCGACCATCAAGTCAAAATTCGGGGCTTCCGAATTGAGTTGGGGGAAATTGAAGCAGTGTTAAGCAATCATCCCCATGTTCTACAAGCAGTCGCGATCGCCACCACAGATCCGGCGGGAAACCAACGATTAGTAGCTTATGTAGTCAATGAGGAGGAAACCCTCAGCACTCAACAACTACGGGAATTCCTCCAACAGCAACTCCCTGCCTACATGGTGCCATCTACTTTTATCGTCCTCGACACCCTCCCATTAACCCCCAATGGCAAAGTAGACCGGAAGGCTCTACCCGCACCAGATGGTGATATCGAGCGATCTCGAAAACATGTAGCTCCTCGGACAGAGATCGAACAAATCCTAGCCAATATCTGGCAAGAACTGCTGCTTGTTGAACGAGTCAGTATCCACGACAATTTCTTTGAATTGGGTGGACATTCTTTACTCGCTGTCCAGTTAGTATCCCAGATTGAAAAGCAATTTTCGCTCCATTTACCGCTAGCTACTTTGTTCCAAAGCTCCACCATCGAGCAACTGGCAATTTCGATCGGTACCGATCTAGCTACTGACAAACTTTGGTCTCCCTTAGTACCTATTCAACCGAAAGGTTCATTACCACCTTTTTTCTGTGTCGCAGGCGCAGGCGGAAATGTGATGTACTTTCACGAATTATCACAATATCTTGGCAAAGATCGACCCTTCTATGGTTTACAGGCACAGGGTCTTGATGGTGAAACACCACCGCTTGAAAGTGTTGAAGAAATAGCCAGCCAATATATTGAAGCAATTGAGACAGTTGAGCAAGTCGGTCCTTACTTCTTGGGCGGTCATTCCTTTGGGGGTAAAGTTGCTTTTGAAATGGCTCAACAATTACAACGCAAAGGACAAATGGTATATTTGACGATTTTAGATACTACTGCACCAGTTTCTCAACCCGCTCGTCAAGACGACGATCGTTCTAATTGGGATAGTGCTCAGTGGATATCTGCGGTTGCTAGCATAGTTGAAGAACTGATCGGAGAAAATTTAGCAATATCTTATGAAGATATATCCGATCTCACACCAGATGAACAATTCAGTTATTTCAAACAACAGTTAGAAATGGTTGGCTTTTTGCCACCACAAACAGATATCAAGTTAGTTCGTGGTCTCTTACAAGTTTATCGAGTTCAAAGTCAAACTGATTATGTACCACTTAATACTGCACCGATTCCAATTACTCTGTTCCGTGCTCGAGATATCGGTTCTGAAGAGGAAAATTCTACGAATTTAGAACAGGAAAACCCCTTAGATAAAGATCCAGCCTGGGGTTGGAATCAGTTTTCTGATGGAGTAGTAGACATCCATACTGTTCCAGGCAGTCATATCTCAATGTTGAACAAACCTCATGTCCAGATCCTCGCTCAACACCTCCAAAAATCCCTAGACAAAGCACAGAAACATCAATTGGAAACACTAAATGCTAAAACAACTGAAAAGTGAAGGGATGTCAATTTTTACGCTTGTCTGGCTGGGTCAACTAGTCTCGATCTTAGGCTCTAGCCTCAGCAGCTTTGCTATGGATGTGTGGGTTTATCAACGGAATGGTTCAGTTACCGAGCTATCCTTTCTGATCCTATTCACTACCCTTCCCATGGTAATAGTTTCTCCCTTTGCAGGTGTATTAGTAGATCGTTGGGATCGTCGGTGGGTGATGATTATCAGCGATACAGGTGCAGCGTTAAGTACCTCGATCGTGGCTTTATTACTGATGAGCGGACAAATTCAAACCTGGCACATCTGCCTAGCAACTGCGGTAAGTTCCAGCTTCAGTGCCTTCCAATCTCCGGCTTATAGTGCTGCCACAACCTTGCTCGTCCCCAAACAAAATTTAGGCCGAGCCGTTGGAATGATTGGGTTTGCTGGAGCCATTGGACAACTCATTTCGCCAATGCTGAGTGGGATATTACTGGAAATTATCCAAATATCGGGGATTTTTCTCCTGGACTTAGGCAGTTTTGTCTTTTCCGCAATTGTGCTGCTCTTAGTCCGTTTTCCTCGCCACCAAGCTCAAGAAAAGCAGCAACATCATCAACTTCCACTACTCAAAGAAGTTTTTAGTGGCTTCAATTATCTGACCGCTCATGGTGGATTAGTAGGATTGTTATTCTTTTTAGCTATCAGTGCTTTTTTGGTGGGAATTATTCAGTTACTTGCCTATCCGCTAGCTCTCTCTTTTGCTTCGTCGGCTCAACTGGGGATCGCTTTAGGCGTTGGTGGTATGGGCGCGATCGTCGGCAGTATCTTGATGGGTAGCTGGGGTAATGGAAGACAAGACTATATCAAGATTCTATTATGCTCGATGCTACTCAATGGATTTTCCCTGATAGTTGTAGGTTCCACTCCTAACATTATCGTGTTCGGTGTAAGTGCTTTTCTGTATTTTCTGGGAATCCCATTTATCAACGGTTCAGTTCAAGTGATTTTACAAAAAAAAGTCCCACTCAACATCCAGGGAAAAGTGTTCTCTCTGACTACTGCTGTGAGTGGCTTATGTTTACCGCTAGCTATTCTGATTGCTGGACCGTTAGCCGATCGCATCTTTGAACCACTGATGAAACCCAATGGACTCTTAGCTGGAACGATCGGTCGAGCGATCGGGACGGGATCGGGTCGCGGCATTGGTTTGATGTTTATGATCTTGGGTGGATTAAATATATTAGTAACGATTATTGCTTATCAGTATGCGCCCTTAAGGTTAGTAGAAAGTGAATTACCCGATTATTAGATGATACTAAAACAATTGACATTTAATAGTTGAGCATGTTCTGCTGTTTCTGACTGGCTAGAACTAATTTACCTTGTAAAGCAACAAGTCTAATGTTTAATATATGTAATTAATTTTGCTTGACTACTTATCGAAGACAAACTATACTTCTGACATCTAATTTTGTTAAAATACTCAAGACTCGATCGCTAAATAAAACTTTTGCCAAGCATGATTTCGGCTGGATAAGATCGAATTTTTGTCAATTGACTAGCTCAGACTACCTGTAGTTCCGAACTGAAGCAGGCTTAAAGTTATAAATCAACTACAAAAGATCACAAACAGGAGATAAAGTGTAAATGATTGACAAATTTGTAACAGAAAAAACAACTGTTGAGAAAGTAGCTAACTTATCCGATCGAGAATTTGTCAGTTGCTATCTCGATCGCTTGCAACCCGTTGTAATTACTGATGCCATTTCAAGCTGGAAGGCATTTTCAACCTGGACTCCTAAATTTTTGCAGCAAACTTATGGCTCAAAACAAGTAACTGTTGACGATCGAAGCTATCAACTACTAGATTTTATCGATTTAGTGCTAACTTCAACTAAATCTCACCCTTGTTCATATCTTAATGTCGATATTCCAGGATTATTCCCCGAACTTTTGCCAGATATTTCTCCCTCTTTACTTTACCCTCAGCATAATTGGTTGTTGAATCCGATGCTTTACATCCCTTCAGTAGATTCAGTCAAACAGCAAAATGGTTTTTTGACGTTGCTAATTGCTGGTGAAGGAACGAGGTTTCCGGTTTTACACTTCGATCATTTTCATTTACATGCTTTTATTATGCAGATATACGGGGACAAAGAATTTACTCTTTTCCCACCTCATCAATCGGAATATCTTTATCCACTCGATCGATATTCAAATCAATCTTTTATTCCTGATGTCGATCGACCAGATCTAAATCGGTTCCCACTATTTGCCAAAGCAGTTCCTATCAAAGTAATTCTCAAGCCAGGCGAAACAATCTTTATGCCTAGTGGTTGGTGGCATACAACCAGGATGCTGACTCCCTCAATTGCCGTCACTAGTAATTCCCTTAGTAGCTCGAACTGGGATAAATTTAGCCAAGACTTGACTCGCGAGAGTGCAAAAAATTCTTTGACTTCTACAAACAAAGAATCTGATATTTCTGCCTACTTAAATGAGCTTGGAATACTCTTAGCCCAATCTGTGAAATAGTGAGCGGGGGATTGGTTGGTTGTGTTAGGGTAGGTTCGATCGAGCGGAAGATTAGCTTGAGTGTTGTGATGGTGCGAACGATCGCTGCTATGGCAAGATCGTTCGCCGAACGAAAAAGCGATCGGGAATTCTAGTTTCCTGCCCTGGTGTCAGGCGATGGCGGATCTGGGACTCAGTGACCCACAGCTCGCGTCCTGCCAAAGTTAGATTGACGGGTGACTTTAGCCCTGTTAGCAACGTCTCAATGGGTTTTGGAGCGGTTCCAGGTGCAAAAACCTGGATGCGTAAGCAAAATATTCGCAGATTGGTCGTTGACGATCGCGCCTGAAATTACCGCCAGATGAATCAAACCCCACGCCACGAAATCCGTACAGATTGCCACAACAAAGGGAATGAGCCAGAAAATCGGGCTACGGTAAATTAGAACCAGAAGTAGCAAAATCAAGCCGGATGTTGCCAGGAAAGTTGTGCCCTCGATCGCATCAAACACCATTTCCAAATCGGCTCGATTTCCAGCAGGCCCACTCACTTTGACGCTAAGTCCCGTTGGAGATGTTGTCGTTCTTTTGCAGAGTTCCTGCACGGCTTCAACCAAAACTGCCGATCGCTCCAGCGCATCGATCGGTGCAATCAGAAAGCCTGCCCGACCGTCTTGAGACAATTTTGGAGCCTTAATGGGTTGTGTTGCCGTAGGTGGATTGAGATTGACATTGGTACGAAATCGATCGACCCAATCGCGATCGCTTTGAGTCAACCCCGTTTTCCCTGGCAAAGACAACCACCGCAGGCGACACGGCACCCGATGGAAATTTTTTCATCAACGTTGCAACTTGAGTTGATTCTGCACTCTTGGGCAAATAACTAATCGGATCGTCACGCAATACACGATCTAGATTCACTGCCAATGGAAAGGTTAGGGCTATAATCCCAATCCAGAGGGCAAGAATTGCAAATTTGCATCGATGCCCTGCTGCGATTGCAAGTAAGGAAAAAGGCAAACGTCGATCTTCAGGTTCAACCATCATTCTCATATCAAGTAAATACGTTTAAACTCATTTACTAAGTAAAGCAAAAAATTTTAGCGATCGTCAGACTTGATGTAACTTTCCGGGATGTCTGCCAATGTTCGCAGTTCGCCCACAATGTATGGTTTATCTACCCAGTAAAACACTTCTTGACCGACTTTTTCGCTCTTGACGATTCCGGCATCCTTCAAAACTTTGAGATGGTGGGAAATTGCAGGACGACTGAGCTTGAACTGTGCTGCAACTTCCCCCACATTCAGGCGAGCGCCACGCAGTACGAACAAAATTTGCAAGCGGATCGGATCGCCGATCGCTGTCAAGAAGGTAGCTACTGCGTTTTGGTCGAGCAATTGCAGGTATGGTAAATAGGTTTAATTGCATTAACGCATTTAGATATCGATACGTCAGGGTGAAGCATGTCATCAACCTTTTTTTGACTGAAGTATCGTGTTGTCCTTGACGCAAGGACAACACGATACTTGCCCAATGCGGCGCGAACCAGCTATTTCAAGTTATTAAAGTGAATTGCAGTAAGTTCTCTCACTTATTAATTGTAGCGACCTGCAATAGTCAGTCCCGCTGCCACTGTGCCGCTGTCTCCTCAGCGAAGGCGCGGTAGGTGCGAAGCGGTCGATCGAGCATTGCAACGAGGCGATCCACAGCTCCTGGCATCGGTAAGACTCCAATTTTTTGCCAAGCCTCTAACATCAGCTTCAGGTCGTAAGCCATCTCAGCCGATAGGTAAACACCAAGCTGTTTCGCATAGGCATCGAGATCGTCACCCACGTAGGCAATCGGTTTGCCGAGCACATCAGTCCAGATTGCCGCGATCGCATCTGCCGTGAGGATTTCTGGCCCAGAAATGTCAATGAGATCGCGTGGCAATCGTTCGCTTGCGCGTTCTCGCTTGAGCAGTTCGATCGCCGCTACCTCAGCGATATCACGAATGTCAACCATTGCCGCACCAACCGAGCCGATCGGTATCGCATAGATCCCTTGCAAAAGCGCATCTTTAGTCGCTGCGTCGTTCTGAAAAAAATAGTTTGGTCGCAGGATAGTCGCGGGCAGATCCATCGTCTCAATCATCCGCTCAGCGGCGAACTTGGCGGCAGCGTGCGGCACGTCCACGAGTGTAGGGCAACCGCACATGTTTCGTAACAATGACTTAGCACTAGGAGGTGATAAGGAGGCTGTGAGTAATATGAAAATATGACCACACAATTTCTTCAATGCCTACTGCCTGGTGTCAATCTACTACGATTAGAACACGAGGAAATCGACACAGACCAACATCACCTTACTGTGAACGTATCCTCAACCCAAACATTAGCCCAGTGCCCACTACGTGCTAACCCAACTACACGCATCCATAGCCGCTACCAACGAACATTAGCAAACTTGCCCTGTGTCAACTACAGTTTGACTTTAGTGATGCAAGTATGTAAGTTCTTTTGTGATAATTCAGGCTGCATTCGCCGGATCTGCACCGAATGGATACCGGAAGTAACCAAGCCTTGGGCAAGAAAGACACAGAGATTGGGTCAAAAACTCCAGATAATTGGGTTAGCATTGGGTGGCGCAGCAGGTGCGCGGCTCTGTCCTCAAATTGGCATTGTGGCTTGCGGGAGTACGCTGTTGAATCACCTCAAACAGCTATCCCTACCAGAATTTGCGGTACCCAAAATTTTGGGGGTAGATGATTTTGCCTTTTGCAAAGGTCAGCGATACGGCACCATCTTAGTCGATTTAGAACTCAATCAACCGATTGCCTTGCTAGCAGACCGGAAAGTGGAGACATTGACAAACTGGTTAATTCAACATCCTGGAGTAGAAATACTCTCACGCGATCGCTCGAAGACTCACAAAAGTGCGATGGACAAAGGAGCACCAGCAGCCATCCAAGTAGCTGACAGATTTCACTTGGTGCAAAACTTAGAAGAAACCCTAGAAAAAGTCCTCAGCAGCGTCAATGAGTTAAAAGCAGTCGAGCTGGCAGATGTATGGACGTGCCGGACTTGAGTAACTCACCAAACGTTTTATTCTAACCCTGTAACTGGTCTTTTTCTATCGATCGACCACTTTCACCAAAAGCTCGGAAGAACCCTAACCACTTGACATTTAACAATATCTTAAAGGTCGCTGATTCTGGCGATCGAATAAGCTTAACAGTTCAAGGTCATCGGCAAGGTTGCTTGGTGCAACGCACGCTGAGGAGACCTCAGCGCGTAGGGCGAAGCCCCGCCAAAGGCGTATGCATCCGCTTTTTTAAAAGCCAAACGGCTGTCCTAATGATGTCTCCCAATTGCTTTGGCAATCTTGCTGATGCTCGGTGCCTTATCTTGTTTGAGCCAATAGAGTACCTGGAGCCTTTCCTTGACTATCGGCTGTCTGGCTTGATTTAATCTTGCGGTTATTTCATCTAAGCTCTCTGTGATGATAATTGAGGTTACTCCTGCCATCTCTATCTCTCCCCTCTTCCATTCCTACTTTTAGCCGATTTGTCATCCCTTCAATTTAAATTAGTATCATAACTTCTTACTTCCGCAAATAAATTTCTATATTCGCTACAATATCGATTGTTACCTCTACATTTTCCTCGTGAGTGAGAATGGCAGTCGGGGATAAAACTTTGAGGTACAATATGCCATC
>NZ_PVWO01000208.1 GCF_003003845.1 Chamaesiphon polymorphus CCALA 037
GACGGAGACAGCCGCAACAAGAGCGGGTTTCGAGTCAACGTTCGGTACCGCCGATAATTGTGCCTGCACCGCTACCTGAGATTCCGACAGAGCGATTGTCATTGGAAACGCCAGAAGGCTCGGTACCGCTTAACTCTAACTTCTATATCGAGCGGTTGCCGCAAGAGACTTATTGCAGAACCGAAATTGCCAAACCCCATGCGCTGATCCGCCTCAAAGCACCGCGCCAAATGGGTAAAACCTCGCTGATGCTGCGCTTATTGCGTCAAGCCGAAAGTCAAGGCGATCGCACGGTATATCTGAGCTTAGAACATGTAATGGAGCAGGCGTGGAGCGATGCCGATCGCTTTTTGCACTGGTTTTGTGCTAGTGTCGCACTCAAAACTCAACATAAATTCCAGCATCAAGACTACGCCAGCCTTACGGCAATGGTGGGGAGTACGCTCGGTACTCAGGAATATTTTGAGAGCTACTTATTACCCGATTTAGTCGCACCGCTGACTATCGGCTTAGACTCGATCGATCGGTTATTCGATTATCCTCACCTGTATAACAACTTTTTTAGCCTCTTACGTAGTCTCCACGAAGCTGGGAAACATACTGAGGTACTAAGTAAACTGCGACTGATTATCTCTCACGCTGCCGAAGTCTACGTCCCGCTAGAGATCGATCGATCGCCATTCAATGTCGGAATTAGTATCGAACTGGGCGAATTTACACCCGATCGAGTGGCATTACTCGCCGCCAAACATCAATTAAACTGGACGCAGACAGATATCGGCAACCTGATGAGCGTCATTGGCGGACATCCCTTTTTAGTCAGACTGGCGATGTTCGAGATTGCCAGCAATAATATCGATTTATCGACTTTGCTAACGACAGCTACCAATCGCGAGGGAATTTTTTATCGCCATCACCTTGCACGAATCGAAACTACTCTTAATAGTCAACCAGATTTACTTGCCGCGATGACTAGTGTCATTCGTTCTCCAGAAGGCACAAATTTAGCTCCCAGCTTGAAAGGGAAATTAGAAGGACTGGGTTTAATCAAACTCCAAGGTGAAGTTATCGTTCCCAGGTGCGAGCTGTACCGTCAATATTTTCGATCGTTACCGATCTGACTGTCATTTTTTAGGTCTGTAGGGGTGGGTTTAAGCAATTTAATGTGGATATTACCGTTTGATATCGGACAAAACCCACCCTCCACCAGCAGGATCTAAAAGATCTCAAATTCTTCTTATTCCAAAATGATGTTGAGGTGCAACTTACCATTTTCGCGCGCCCCGCTTTGTTATCCCACTATCCCGCAACCCCTATTTTCGCAATCTTGCCGCGATCGAAACTAAATAACAACTAAATAGTAGCAAAAATATCTCTTTGCGGAATTCAGTGTTGTGGATTGTTTAATTAATGCATAACCACTCACACACACCGATAGCAGTCATGTCCAAGCAAATTTTTATCTCTGGTTTAACTCTGCTTTCTGTATTGTTTGCTACAGCTACTGGTGGATCTGCCGAACTCGCACCTGGAGTCAGCACCCTGACTATCAAACGGATCGAACGCACTAAAGCTCCTGCAAGCACCAACAATCGTCAAGTGGCTTCAGCCAGCGAGAGATCGATGGCATATGTGCGGCAGGGTTTAGCCGCTCAAAAATCTGGGAACGATCGCCTCGCACTAGAATACTACTATCTCGCCGTCAAACTCGATCGTACCAATGCTGTTGCCTTCATGGCGGCGGGCAATCTCTTAGGAGATACAGATGAAGGGATTAGTTGCATGAAAGCCGCAGCACTACTATTTCAACGGCAAGAAAATCAACAAGGTTACGAGTTGGCAACCAGTTGGTTGGCAGAGCACGGAGCGTCTGAATAGAGGGTAGAAGGTAGTGAATAGTGGATAGTGGATAGTGAATTTGGATGCAAGCGTCCTTTAGTCGCCTCATTCACTCATCCACCCCTCCACCCATCCATCCACAAGTTGGCAGTATTTAGCCGATCGAAACATCGATTATCAATAACAATGGAACTAGCCAACTTACTTCAAAAAATCGATCGAGTACAGCTCGAATCTTTACCAACGTTGGATCTGAGCTTTCACCGCATCAGCATGTTACCAAATAGCATTGGCGATCTAGCGAGCTTAGTCGCTCTATCATTACTGAACAATAACCTGATTACTTTGCCCGAAACTATCGGCAATCTTTCTAAGCTAACTAGTTTATCTCTCAGTGGTAATCAACTGAGTAACTTACCCAATTGTCTTGGTAAGCTATCAAATTTAACCAACTTATATATAGGCTCCAATAGATTAGTTAATATTCCCGAAAATATCGGTAATCTCTCAAAATTGACTAAATTGAGTCTCAGAGATAATTGCCTGAGTACCCTCCCAGAAAGTATCGGCAGCCTCACTAATTTAACCTGTCTGCATCTCGATCGAAATCGACTAACCATCCTACCAGCTAGTATCGAAAACCTTACCAACTTAACCGAATTAAACCTCAGTGGTAACTTACTCGATCGCTTACCAGATAGCATTTGCAGCCTGACAAACTTAACCGAATTAAAGCTCAACGGCAATCGACTCACGAGCCTACCTAAAAGTATCTGCAAGCTCACAAATTTAACCGAACTGCACCTCAATGGTAATCCTCTGACAGATTTATCAATTCTCCAAGAATTACCTAAATTAGAAACCGTTTGGTTTCAGGGTGCCAATCTGCGCTATCAATATTGGAGTGATTTGAGTAGCTGGAAACTTCAGCGGCTATTAGCTAAATATAGAATGGAGGCCGCTCGAACATCGATCGAATCTACTAAAAGCAAATTAACGATCGACTAACCACAATTATCTCATCCACCCCTCTACCTTCTGCCTAAAGCCTAAAGCCTAAAGCCTAAGACCTTCCCCCAACCGAACCCCCACGGACGGATATTACTACGCCCGATTGTGAGAGCCGAGTTAATATTTCGTTACAATAGACGTAATCGATAAAAAACGCTCCTAGACTCAAAGAAAGAGGTCGCTGTAGATGAATGGTAATATTCGGGTGGGTTCCTTATTTGGCATCCCTTTTTATGTAAACCCCTCATGGTTCCTGGTGTTGGGCTTGGTCACCTGGAGTTATGGCGAAGGCTTGGCGGCACAATTTCCAGATTTGCCAGGTAGCACTCCCTTACTCTTAGGTTTAGTTACCGCCTTACTATTATTCGGTTCCGTACTCGCACACGAGCTAGGACACAGCTTTGTGGCGATTAAACAAGGAATTAAGGTAGACTCCATTACACTATTCTTATTCGGCGGATTAGCCAGCTTAGAGAAAGAATCTGACAGCCCTGCTAATGCCTTTTGGGTCGCGATCGCTGGCCCTGCGGTAAGCTTAGTTATCGCTGCTACTCTGACTGGACTCGGTTTCGCCACCCATATTACTGGCCCCTTAGCTGCAATTGCCGCCGTACTGGCTGCCATCAACCTATCGCTCGGTTTATTCAACCTGATTCCTGGTTTACCCCTCGATGGTGGTAACATTCTCAAAGCGATCGTCTGGAAAGTCACGGGAAATCAATATAAAGGTGTCAAAATCGCTAGCATCGTCGGTCAAGCCTTTGGTTGGGTCGCGATCGCATCCGGTCTAGTGCCCCTATTCTTATATGGTAGCTTCGACAACTTCTGGAACCTGCTAATCGGTACGTTCTTACTTCAAAATGCTGGCAAATCCGCTCAGTATGCGCGAGTACAAGAACGCTTGACAGGATTGACTGTCGCCGATGCTGTCACTCCAAACAGTCCCATCATTCGCGACAATATCACCCTCCGCGAATTTGTAGACCAACGCACCCTCTCTGGTAGCAACTGGCAAAAGTTCTTAGTAACTAACGAATCTGGCTACTTAGTCGGCGAACTTGCCCTAGATGCACTCAAAGATGTCCGTTCCGATCGCTGGGCGCACACTCTCGTCAGCGAGATCGTACAATCGATCGAGCCATCGACAATTATTATCAGCGATCGACCATTATTACAAGCGATCGAACAATTAGAATCCAAGCATGTCAGTACGCTCAGTGTCACCGATAGCGATGGTATTCTGGTCGGTCTCTTAGAAAAAACCGCCGTCATCAACCTGATTCACCGCCAACCGCAGGCCAATCCTGCTTAGATCGAGATATGTAAGTACGATAGACCATTAGGGATCTAAATATTAGCAACCAGGGAGGGGCAATTTATGAATTGCCCTTCCCTCGTTTTTAGCCGCAGCTAATTTTCATCATTATCGTTGCCGATCTCCCCGCAATAACTCTCTAGAAGTAACCAGATTGTCATGGTAGTGTAAATTAATTGCGATAGCACGATTGTCTAGTAGATCGGCTAAAGTGGATAACATTTATAGCTCAAACCCTTGCTATATTTCAACTATCAACGATCGACTATCAACTATCCACTATCAACTATCCACTACCCTCACATTTAGCCACTTCTAAATTCATCTCATGCGACCAAAGTTTGTCCCGATAATTCTGGCTGGCGGTAAAGGCGAACGGTTTTGGCCACTCAGCCGCAAACACCGTCCCAAACAGTTTCTCTGCCTCGATGGTAGCGGTGAAAGTCTGATTCAAGCCACGGCTAACCGACTGGTGCCGATTGTCGGTGGGTGGGACGATATTTGGGTAATCACCTCAAAACTGCTCGAAACGGGCGTCCAAGAGCAATTACCCAGCCTACCAGCAGCTAATTTACTCGCCGAACCAGAAGGGAGAGATACGGCTGCGGCGGTAGCTTGGGCGACATTAGAAGTAGCCAAACGGTATGGCGAAGATGTCGTAGTCGGCTTTTTTCCTGCCGATGCTTGGATTGCCGATGCTGAAGCTTTTGCCCAGACGATCGAATCGGCGGTACAATTGGCCGAGCATACAGGCGCGATCGTCACGCTAGGAATTACACCAACTTTTCCGTCAATTGGTTACGGTTATATTCAGCAGGGAATTTCCAGTGGCAAGTATAACGATCTAGATACCTATCGAGTCGATCGATTTACCGAAAAACCAGATTTAGAAACAGCAAAAAGCTTTATCGCTAGTGGCGATTATACCTGGAATAGTGGCATTTTTATTTTCACCGCCAGCACCGCGATCGGCGAATTAAAGCTACATGCGCCCGAACTAATGCAATTACTGATCGAAAAAGGCGTCAGTATTTATCCCACCCTACCGAAGATCAGTATCGATTACGCTTTGATGGAAAAAACCAAACTCACCCATGTAATTCCCGCTGATTTTGGTTGGGATGACTTAGGGGATTGGAACGCGATCGAACGACTCCTTAAAGGCGATAATATCAATGTTGAATTAGCCAATCATGTCTGCATCGATACCACAGGCGCAGTGCTCTATGCCAGCAATCCCGATGAAGTTGTCGTCACGATCGGATTAGAAGATGTCGTCGTCGTTCGCGATGGTGATGTGACGCTAATTGTCGCTAAAGATCGCACCCAAGAAATCAAACAGGTAGTAAATAAAATCAAAGAAGATCGACAACTCGATCGATTACTCTAACTAAACTTATTCTTGCAAGCTGTCCATTGATGTAGTTACAAAATCTAGATCGATTGCGGCTAGCTCCCTTTGAATGTCTGAGTTATACCAAATCCGCTTCACAAAACCTTTTTTTGCGATCGAAAACCCAGGTAGGTGGCCCTCACCCCGCCATCGCCTGTGGCTCTGGCTCCCCTCTCCCAAGCTTGGGAGAGGGGTTGGGGGTGAGGGCTGAGGTTAGGAGGTTTTTCAAACCGGATTTGGTATTACTTGCCATCTCATCTAACTCAGCTTCAATTGTTGCCAAAACTATAGATATTTCATCGATCGATATCGATCGAGTTTGAGCGCAATTGCCACAATTTACCCAGGTGTAAATTGTGGCAATTGTAACTGTCGTAGCTAAAATAATTATAGAAATTATTTCCAAACTATATTAACGTAGTTAGCTCCCACTAGGCGTATTTGTCCAGACTTGCCCCCAACCGTAACATAGTAAGATTCTCCATCGATCGTTCGCATTGAAAAGCTGTTACCTCTGGGGTTCCATCTGTACGGTTGTAGGCATTCTCCGTAATTCAGTCTGCCAACCGGACGCAATGTTCTAGCATCTCGAATATTCACATCTGTAGAACTCGTCGCACAGAGATACGGTCGCGTGGGTTGAGCAGATACTGGTGAAGCCACAAGCGCGACAGAAGCTAAAGCCAAAATAGTCGATAAATGTTTCATATTTAACCTGAATTAATTATTTATTGCTACGTTAAGCTCGATTCATCGATCGACCAAAGCACTCGCATAATCCTTTCGTTGCAGATAGACATTCGATCGGATTGAATATGCTATGTAAGCTTGCTAAACATGTTAAACATTATACTCCTACGATTGTATTGCGATCCTATTTTGCTACCTGAGCGACTAGCCAACCACCGATCGCCAGTCCGATAAAATTAGGCAACCAACCCGCTAAAAATGGGGAAATAACTTCAGCTTGTCCTAAAGCTCCACAGACAAACATCATTAAATAATAACCAAATATCATTAATACACTGACCCCAAAGCTCGTCGCCTTGCCAGTACGTTGCGGACGAATACCCGTTGCCGATCCGATTAAACTAAAGACGATACATACAAATGGGAGAGCTAATTTATTCTGAATTTTGACTGCAACAGTTAGAGCTTTTTTCTTATCGCCAGTGAGCTTAACTTGCTCTAAATATTCCAGCGATTCAGCTACACTCATATCATCGGGGTTGCGATTATCTAGTGCAGCAATATCGAACGGTGAGCTGGGTAATTGTAAGTGTTGACGTGTAAAGTTGACGATATTACCATAGGATGAATTGGGAGAGATTATATAAATAGTCCCATTAAAAAAATCCCAGGTATTTTTAGTAGTATCTAACACAGCAGACTGAGCGTTAATAATTTGACTTAAGCCGACATCTGCTTTCGATCGATCTAAAATTGTCAACCCAGTCATCGTTTTACCATCAAATTTCTCGGCATAAAATAACCACGCTAGCACCTGTTCCTTTTTGCCATCTCGTTCGACTTCTTTGTAAATTGGTTTAACAATATTCTCGGTATTAAATGTGGGTTTATCCTGTTTTAAAGCTGTGGTAAGGATCGTTGCCGCTCTTTGGCTGGCAACAGGTACGAGTAATTCATTAAAAAAGAAGGTAACTCCAGTTACGACAAAGCTTAAAATTACCGCAGGTAAAATTAATCGATAAATACTAATACCGCAACTCCGAAAGGCGACGATCTCGCTAGAGGCAGAAAATCCACCATACGTCATCATCCCCGATAAAAGAATCGACATTGGGAACGCAAAAGTGACGTACTGCGGCATTTTAAGTGCCATGACTTCTAATGCAACTGTAATCGGCAAGCCAGCTTCGGCAACCTGTCGGACGAGATCGAACAAACTACCGACGGCTAAGACGATCGATGAAAATGCGCAAACACCAAATAAAAATGGCATCAGTAATTGAGTGACGATATATCGATCCATCACCGAAATACCTGGTAATAAAATTCGCGATAAATTTGGATTTCTCACGTAGGATTAATTGATAATTGATAATTGATAATTGATAATTAATAACTAACTCTGAAGATTAAAAATAGATTTATCTCGCTTTTAAAACTTATCTACCACTTATCTTTAATATTTCTAGCTCTAGTACCGAGCGGCGTAAATCCTAGTACTATTTCGGGAAGAGTTGGGAGTTGGGAGTTGGGAGTTGGGACAGTAGAGGTAGAGTATAGGCAATGGTTGCTTTACTTATGCCGTCGAGTACTAGTAGATTGCCGCTAGTGCTCTATGCTTGAAAATTACTGCCTAGATAATATTGACGTACCAAAGGATTGGCATACATTTCTTCGCTACTACCCGAAGCAAAGACTTGACCTTCGCGCATAATGTAGGCGCGATCGGTAATTGCGAGGGTTTCACGAACGTTATGATCTGTAATCAGGATACCCATATTTCGATCGCGTAATTTGGCAATAATTTTTTGAATTTCCGCTACCGCGATCGGATCGACACCTGCAAATGGTTCGTCTAAAAAAAGAAATCTCGGCCCATTAATACCAGCAGCTAAGGAACGAGCGATTTCTGTCCGTCTTCTTTCGCCTCCCGATACCTGGTTTCCCAATGTATGCACGACCTTCTCTAGATTAAATTCCGTAATGAGATCGGTCAATTTGCGATCCCATAACTTGCGCGGCACCTTAGTTTGTTCGAGCACCAGCAAAATATTGTCTAATACAGTCAAACTCCGAAAAATACTCGCCTCCTGAGCCAAATAACCAATTCCCAAACGCGCCCGCTGATGAATCGACAGCGCGGTAATATCTTCATCATCGAGCCAGACTTTGCCTTGATTGGGCTTTTCGAGTCCAGTGGCGATATAAAACGTTGTAGTTTTACCCGCACCATTCGGCCCTAGCAAACCAACGATCTCGCCTTGGGCTACCGAAAGACTGACGCGATTGACAATATTTCGCTTCCCGTAGGATTTTTGAATATTTTCGAGGATAATCTTCACGCGATCGAGGATGGGAGGGCGGATAGGCTCGTACTAATTATTAGTTCTCTCAGGAATGACATAGATCGACTGTACGGGAATACCTGGTTTTTGTCTGGCGATAAATCGTCCTTGATCGATAAAATAGGTAATCGTATCCCCTTGAAGACTGTTGCCGTTGTTAACGACTAGCACATTGCCAGAGAGGACGATTTGTCTGGCTTTAATGTTGTATTGAGCGGTATTTGCCCGTGCTTGCAGTTGTTTATCAGGGTAGCTGATGCGAACATTACCGCGCGCTGTCACCATTTCTGTCTTAGTATTAGCTTCTTGACTATTAGACAGGATGATCATCCCTTTGCCACCTTGTTCGGGGATGATATAGTTACTGCGAACTTGCTGTTTGGCCTTGGGAGTGGCGATAAATTTACCTTCATCGATTAAATAAGTCACACTTTCTCCTTCCAACGTATTACCATCCTGAACGATCGTAACGTTACCCGTCAAGACAATGCGTTGTTGTTTGATAAAGTATTGAGCGAGATTGGCTTGGGCCTGGAGACTGCGACTGGGATAGCGCAGTTGGACATTACCGCGTGCGGTGACTACTTGGGTTTGAGAATTTGCCTCTTGGGTATCTGCTTGGATGGATAGTCCTTGGGGGTTGGCTGGCTGGGCGTGGACGGGGATAATTTGAGGAGGTAGCGCAATCGTGCCACTACAAACGATCGATGACAGCAGTAGCAGCCATCGCCAGTCACGGTAGCGATTGAAAGTGTGAGTTATGCGGTGCATGTATTAAATCTTATCTGGATTTGGTAGCCCCGATCGCTCGGAGCTGTGAAAACTTTCGCTCGACTACTATCGACACTAGCCGAAGTCTCTCCTCTTTGACGCGATCGATTTATGATAAGTTTCACCGGAGCGGGGAGCGGGGAGC
>NZ_PVWO01000209.1 GCF_003003845.1 Chamaesiphon polymorphus CCALA 037
TCATCAATCTATGGGTAGTGGATAGCTTCTTAGCTTGTAAAGGGGAAGACTGGTGTAAAATCCCCTCCAAGGAGGGGTGCCCGTAGGGCGGGGTGGGTAGATCTACGCAGCAACTTAAATAATAACTTCTAGGTACGCACCAGGTTGACTGTATGGGGCAAGGAGGTATTGTAAATTCACACGCAAATAAACACGATCGTCAATCTGACTGACAACGGCGAGGAAACAACTTATGATTGTCAATCTGACTGACAACGGCTGGGAAATTATTTATCATCGCGCTCACGCATTACTGGCGGCGCAAATTGCGGGGTATTGGCAGACACCTGATGATACAACTCGCTTGGTAGACACGATCGCGGCGATCGCCCATCATGACGATCTCGAACGCGAGTGGGAGGGCAACCATCTGACCAAAGCAGGTGCCCCACTTGACTTCACGCTCGGCGGTGATGCTGAAGATTTGGTAGTACCGCCACCCGCCACTGTATAAGCATGTGGAAGAAGCACTCTATCGGGGGCGATGGGTGGCGTTGCTAGTGTCGATGCACATGAGTTTTTTGCTAGAAGGATGGCGGGGCGAGCTGTCCGAACTCGATGAGTTTTTGGACAAACAAATCGAGCTACGACAGACTTGGCGGGAGAGTTTGGGCGTTAGTGAAACTGATGCCGAAAAAGCCTATGCCAAGATGCAATGCTGCGATCGACTTTCATTAATCTTGTGTCAACGTCAAATTCCTGACGGCGAAAGATTTCTAGAAATTGCTAAGGGGCCAGAAGGAGAGCAACACGACTTACTACAACGCAGTGACAAGACGCTAACTGTTAAACCTTGGCCGTTTAAGGATAAAAAATTTACCGTGCGGGTCGATGCCTCGTTGCTGACGCAAATGAAGTTCGAGAGCGACGAAGAATTAATTACATCGCTGCAACACGCACCGATAAGTTCGATCGAGTGGACTTTTGCAGCCTAAATAAACTTAACTAATTAATAACCTCAAAATCGATGAATAATACTTGGTTCGATAATTTTTTCCGCTCTGGCAATGGTGAAGTTGTCATCGGTCAGATGCCAAATATTCCGATTATTGTCTGGGTATTGGCTACGCTGTTGAAGTTTTTCTACAAAACTGGACAGGTCAATCTCGGCTTGGATTTATTAGCTTCTAGTGCCTTATTTGTTTGGGCGATCGGCGAGTTGTTTCAAGGTGCGAGTCATTTCCGTCAATGGTTGGGTCTACTCGTCCTAATTGCTTTAATAACAACCAAAATTCAGCAAGTGAGTATTACCAATAATCGAGTTGGCTAGCAGGTGCTAATTCAAGCGGCGTTAAATAGCGATCTTAGCGGATGTTGTGAAAGTATGAGATCGCGATCGTTAACTCTAGAAGCTTCCTCTAAACTCCCTTTTTAAGCAGGGTAAATTAATTGTCGAGCGATCGAATCTCAAACACTAGTTTTTCGTTGCCAACCGCTGCGAGATTTGTGGTGTAAGGGCAATTCATGAATTGCCCCTACCATAAATCTCGCAGCTAATAAGCCTCTTCACCTAATCAAAGTTCCAACTACTAGACTGGTTACTATTTGATTCTCGATCGGTGTATCGATCGAAACCTCGCTAATTACTGCATCTATTTGAGATGTTTTTACTTCTTTGAGAATTTTTTCAATTCGATATTTACAGCCATTGTACTTAAAACAATTTCCGACTTCCCAAGGATATAAAACAGAAGAACTTATTTCGATAATTATTTTTTGCGATCTAATCATTTGAGGTTTAAGCATCTTTGTTGGCATTGAAAAACTTGTTAAACAATTTGGAAATATTTTCTTCATCGATATTTTATTCGACACTATAAATAAACACTAATTGTATTTTTGTTTCGATAGCTACTATTTACTACATATCATGCAAATTATGCATATTATGGAATCGATACTTTCGTCTGTCCTCGCTCTAGCCTCTTCCCTTTACCCAAATAGCTCGGACGTTATAATTAACGAATACATTTTCAGTAGCAAAGGTCATTGTCGTGATGTCTTCAGACCAAAAAATCGCTGCGAATAGCATTTTTGTGAAGGGTAGTGCAATGGCCGATCTGATGTGCGAGTACGATTGGTCGCAAACGCCGCTGGGCGAACCTTCGGGCTGGTCTCAAAGCTTAAAAACAGTATTGAGTATTCTGCTGACTTCACAGCACCCGATTTTTTTATGGTGGGGACAAGAGCTGATTCAGTTTTATAACGACGCCTACCGTCCGATTTTGGGCACGACCAAGCATCCTCAAGCGTTGGGACAACGGGGGCGGGAGTGCTGGCAAGAGATTTGGCATATCATTGCACCGACGATCGAAGCCGTCATGCAGCGCGGCGAGGCAATGCGGATTCAAGATGGGTTGCTGCTGCTCGAACGCAATGGCTATCTAGAAGAATGTTATTTTAACTATGCCTACAGTCCGATCCGCAATGAGGCGGGTGAAGTCGGCGGCATTTTCTGTGCTTGCGATGAAACTACCAAGCGGGTAGTCGGCGAGCGACAGCTCAAAACTCTGCGCGAATTAGCAGCGCAACCCTTGGGAGCTAAAACCGTCCGAGAAGCGGGCGAACTATGCGCGATCGCGATCGCCAAGAATCCAGCGGATATCCCGTTGGCATTGCTATATCTAATGGACGACGATCGAGACAAGTCGGCGCGCCTCGTCGGTACTGCGGGCATCGCAGCGGGCACCAGTGCCAGTCCCGAACGGCTCGATCTGGCAACGCACCCTTGGAATCTCTACCAAGTCCAGCGCACGGAGGAAGCCGAATACATCCCAGATTTAGCCGCCCGATTTGATTCGCTACCCGCTACAATCTGGGGTGTCCCGCCACAGTCGGCGATCGTGTTGCCGCTGGAACGATCGAGACAATCGCAGATCTCGGGGTTTCTAATTTTGGCAATTAGTCCCCGCCGCGCTTTTGATGAGGACTATCGCGGTTTTTTGGAAGTTGTCGCCAGTCAGGTCGAAACCGCGATCGGCAATGCGCGCGCCCAAGAAGAAGAACGCCAACGGATCGAGGCTTTAGCCGCTCTCGATCGCGCGAAAACTGACTTTTTTAGTAATATCTCTCACGAATTTAGGACGCCGCTGACGCTGATGCTGTCGCCGTTGGCAGACATGATTGCCAATCCCGATCGCACCATTCCCCCTCAAGAGATCGAACGACTCGAACTGATTCAGCGCAACGGTAATCGGTTACTCAAACTCGTCAATAGTTTGCTAGAATTTTCTCGGCTCGAAGTAGGCAAAGAGCGCGTCACTTACGAAGCTGTCGATTTAGCTAGTTATACCGCCGAACTCGCCAGTGCCTTTCGATCGACGATCGAGCAAGCAGGTTTATCGCTAATTGTCGAGTGTCCAACCCTACCGACAGCGGTGAGGATCGATCGCCAAATGTGGGAAAAAATCGTCCTCAATCTGCTCTCCAATGCCTTCAAATTTACGCTCTCAGGCACGATCTCCGTGCGGTTGGAGTGGTGCGGCGATCGGGTAGAATTAACCGTCTCAGACACGGGTGTCGGCATTCCCGAGCCGGAATTGCCGCGCTTATTCGATCGCTTCCATCGGGTCGAAAATTCCCAAGGGCGCAGTTTTGAAGGTTCGGGTATCGGCTTATCGCTCGTGCGAGAACTCGTCAACTTGCAGGGGGGCACGATCGCCGTGACGAGTACGTTAGGGGTGGGTAGTAGCTTTGTGGTGACGATTCCCACCGAGTGCGATCGAGTCCCCCCGCGCGACAATTCTACTCTTACAGTAGCAACGCCGTCCGATCCGCTGCCCTATGTGGAAGAAGCACGTCACTGGCTGCCAGAAAACGAGCAAAAACCACCAATAATTGAACTCGGCGTGCCTGTAAATAGTTTCGCACTACCCCCCAGCCCAACGCCACCATCCGAGCGCGCGACAATTCTGCTAGCCGACGATAATGCCGATATGCGCGATTATATTCGGCGATTGTTGAGCGGCAATTTTCAGGTAGAAACAGTAGCCGACGGGGTGGCAGCGATGGAATCGATCTACCGCCAGCCGCCGGATTTAGTCTTGACAGATGTGATGATGCCCCGCATGGATGGGTTCGAGCTGCTGCGAGTGCTGCGCGCTAGTCCTACTACTGCCGATATCCCGATCGTGTTATTATCTGCCCGCGCTGGCGAAGAAGCTCGGATTGAAGGACTCGCAACTGGCGCAGATGATTACCTAATTAAGCCGTTTTCGGCGCGCGAATTAGTGGCGCGGGTAGAATCGACCCTCAAATTAGCCCAACTCCGTCGCACCAGCCGCGATCGCGAACGCGTCTTAGAACGGGAAACCGAGACAGCTACGGCCAATCTCGATCGAATCGTGTCGAGTCTGCGCGATGGTTTTGCGACTTTCGATCGGCAGTGGCGATACACGTACATCAACGATCGGCTGCTAGAATTCCTCCATCTGCAACGCTCGGAGGTTATCGGCAGACAAGCTTGGGATGTATTTCCGCATCAGGTGGGCATCGAGTTTTACGAGCTGCTCAATCGCGCCATGACCGAACAGATCGAGGTGCAATTCGAGTTTTACTACTCGGTGGTAAACATGTGGGTCGAACATCGGCTCTACCCTACCACCGATGGGGTCGCGATCTTGATGGCCGATATTACCGATCGCAAACGATCGGAATTGCTACTATTCGAGCAAAAACGACTGCTGGAGCTGGTCGCGGCTGGCGAACCACTAGCAAACTGTCTGGCTGCCGTCTGCGCCTCCGTGTCCAATCTGAGCTTGGGCGTTCGCGCCTGCATTCTACCCACCGATGCCCAGCGACAAAAATTCCCTTACCCGATCGCCCCAGAATTTCCGCCATCCTTCGCGACGGGCTTACAAAATACACCCATGAATGAGTTGCTCGGTACTTGCGCGCTCGCTGTCGATACCGGACAGACAGTGACTTGTGCCGACATTAACGAGGACGGATTTCCCGCATGGCGAGACTTGTGCGTAGCTCATGGCATCCTGGGCTGCCATTCTGCGCCGATTGTGGGTGCGGACGAATTGCCGCTAGGTTCGTTGATGTTATGCTTCGATCGATCCCGCCTGCCGACCGAGTGGGAGTACCAATTAGCCGAATTTGGTACCAACATTGCGAGCATTGTCTTCGATCGCGAACGCGCTAGCCTCGCCATCCAGACATCTGAAACCAAATACCGCACCTTATTCGAGTCGATGGATGAAGGTTTATCTCTGTGCGAAATGTTCTTTGACGAGAACGGCGTACCGTATGACTATCGATTTCTCGAAGTCAATTCAATCTTCGGCAGGTTGACGGGATTGGCAGATGTTGTCGGTAAAACAGCACGGGAGCTGTTGCCCGATCTCGAAGCCCATTGGTTTGAAATTTACGGTCGAGTCGTCCAGACAGGCGAACCGATTCGGTTTGAAGATCGATCGATCGCCATGAACCGCTGGTTCAGTGTCAATGCCTTTGCCACTGGCGAGCCAGGTAGCAACCAGTTTGCCGTTTTGTTTACCAACATCACCGAGCGCAAACAAGCCGAAGAAGCCTTACGGGAAAGTGAGGCACGGGTGCGGTTTATGTTGAACGCGACCCAAATCGGCCAGTGGGATCTCGACTTAACAACCCAACCGCACATGGCCACTCGATCGCTCGAACACGATCGAATCTTTGGCTATGAGTCGCTGCTGCCAGCATGGAGCTACGAAATTTTTTTGACCCACGTCCATCCCCAAGATCGTGCCGCTGTGGATGAGAAGTTTCAACAAATGCTCTCAACCAACGCCGATTGGAACTTTGAATGTCGAATTATCCACCCCGATGGCAGCATTCATTGGATTTGGGCGCGCAGTAGCGTCTACTGTGACGCTGACGATCGACCAATGCGGCTGTTGGGAATGGTCATGGACACCACCGATCGCAAACAGACCGAAATTGCCTTACAAGAGAGCGAAGAACGGTTGAGAATATCTCAATTAGCCGCCAAAATTGGGACTTGGGATTGGGACGTCGCCACAGGCCGCGTCATTTGGTCGCCGGAGTACTATGCTTTGTACGGGCAAGATCCGTCAACTCCAGCCAGCTACGAAAACTGGCTAGCGATGGTCTTAGAATCCGATCGAGCAACAGCCGAGCAAACCCTCAGCGCAGCACTGGCGCAGCAGCAGACCTATCTTGACTTCGAGTTTCGGATCGCTCATCCCACTCAGGGCATCCGCTGGTTTGGTTCTCGCAGTCAAATTTCCTATACTGCTGACGGACAGCCACTGCGAGCGATCGGGATTTCGATCGATATCACCGATCGCAAACAGGTCGAGGAGGCATTGCGCCAAAGCGAACAGCAATTCCGCAACATGGCAGACAATGCGCCGATGATGGTATGGGTGACCGACGAGACTGGCTACTGTAACTACCTCAGCCGCAGTTGGTATGAATTCACTGGCCAAACCGAGACTGAAGGGTTAGGACTGGGATGGCTCGAAGCAACCCATCCAAACGATCGCGAATTCTCCAGAAATATCTTCCTCAGTGCCAACGAGCGACACGAAGCCTTTCAACTTGAATACCGCCTACTGCACCAAGATGGTGAATATCGCACTTGTATCGATGCTGCACGTCCGTGGTTTGGATCCAATGGCGAGTTTAAAGGCTACATCGGCTCGGTCATCGATATCGACGAGCGCAAGCAGAGCGAAGCAATTTTGGCAGCTCGCGCTCGCGAACTCGCCGATCTCAATAGTCGCCTCGCCCAAACTGCCAACCAGCTCAAAGAGCGCAATCAAGAACTAGACAGCTTCGTCCACATCGTCTCCCATGACCTCAAAGCACCCCTGCGCGCGATCGCCAATCTCTCCCAATGGATCGAAGAAGATCTCCGAGACTTGCCCGCACATACCACAGAGCAAATGAACCTGCTCCGCAGCCGCGTCCATCGGATGGACGCCACGATCGACGGACTGCTCCAATATGCCCGCGTCGGTCACCAAGATAGCCAGCTAGAGCTAGTTTCAGTTGCCGACTTACTCGCCGAAGTTATCGAATCGATCGCCCCACCACCGACATTCGAGATAAGCATCGCCACCGCAATGCCCACCTTAGAAACCAAGCGACTGTTGTTATTCCAAGTCTTTGCCAACCTGATTAGCAACGCCTTCAAGCATCACGATCGTCCGGATGGTTCCATTCGCATTTCCTGTCGCATCCAAGGCGATTTTTACGAATTTGCCGTCGCCGACGACGGCCCAGGCATCCCTCCAGAATATCGCGATCGGATCTTTATCATTTTCCAAGCTGCCAACCCCCAAAAAAATCCCGACAGCACGGGCGTCGGTCTGAGTATCGTCAAAAAAATCGTCGAAACAGCCAGAGGTCAAATCTGGTTAGAGTCAGAGCTAGGAAAAGGCACAACCTTCTACTTCACCTGGCCGATGCGCGGATCGGGCGGATAAATGGCCGCATCCCACCTCTGGCACTCATACCCACCACGCCGATAGCTGCGGTTGACCCAAACTCACGTACCCAGATGACTCCTCGCGCACGGCATGGCCGCACAAGCTCCCATTTTCCCAAAAGAACACATTACTACTCAGACTGCGATCGACATCTCTAGCCATCATCGTCTCAGCCAGATCGTGCATCTCGGTAATTTTGACAAATTCGCCAGCTTTGCCCGGACACACTAACAGCCACCCCCGCTTGGGAATCACCGCCAGCAGACTTGGTGCCGATAAAGTCTGACTAGCCGCCAACATCGCGCGCTCGCTCACCAGTTGCTCGCACGATAGATCGTCCATTAGCTCTGGAGTTGCGGCTGTTTGACCGGATACGATCGCTCGCAGCAGATAAGGCTTTTTAAAAATTAAGCCTCGCTGCTCCGCGACATTCCAAACTACCGATTGAGACTCCAATTGTGCCGTCGCAGCCTGAATTATCTCCAGAGCAGTTTCGCAATCGAGACCCGCTCTCGAAACCAACTGAAATCGGCCATTTGCTACGCCACTGGAGATCGCCAGCCACGGTACTTGCAGCGTCCCACGATCGCCAATTATCGGTCTGGCTAAATAGTCGATCGCATCAGGCCACCGCTGGGGCATCAACACAAAAGAATAAGACATCGCCGTCGATCTTAAACAACTTTGAAATTGTAGCTTAGATGTTTCATCTCTGGCGATTGATGTCTGAAGAGATCGGGAATTATGGATCGGATCGATAACGCCGATTTTTTGATGTCGATCCGAGCCTAGTGGGTACTCTAAATGAGAAAACAATATGTATGTATTGGCCCATCCCCAGCATTTATGAGAAATAATACACAACTTGTCTCTCGATCGGATTTTTCGGAAGCGACCAGACAACATGTATAATGAAACTTCGATCTGGTTTGAGTGGGGAGCAGCCACTCAAAGTAATGGGGAAAGCCTGGTGAAAATCCAGCACTGTCCCGCAACTGTAATCGCATCCCAACCTGAGGATCGATAAAGTCAGAACGCCCGCCAGAAGCTACATTTCGTTCAATTAACCTACGAGGTATTAGGTGAACCCACAACATTGTTTATTTGTTTGCACCACTTGCGGTAGTAAGTGGCAAGATGGCCAACGCATTGGTACTAGTGCAGGCGAACGCCTGCTAGAACAGCTCCAAGCTTTACACCAAAATTGGGAGTTAGCCGCAGAATTTCCGATTCAGGCTGTCGGTTGTATGAGTGCTTGTAGTCGATCGTGTGCGATCTCTTTTGCCGCAACTGGCAAATCGACTTATCTATTTGGCGATATTTCCCCCGCCGAGCCGAGCATCCCCCTGAGCAATATCTTAGACTGCGCGAGCAAATACTATCAGCATCCCACTGGCTCCCTACCCTGGGGAGAACGTCCCGCACCACTCAAACAAGGCATCCTGGCTAAAATTCCCCCACTCACCATCCCCACGCCTACCAATGCGGCATTATAATCGCGCTAGCCGCACCACAGTGTTTTCCCAAAACTTCTTGTGGATCGGCCATCAAGCTTGGCAAGGTTATCTAAATTACGAGCGCGGCGTGGTAGCCATTAGCAGCCAGGTGGATCTCTTCGATGATTCTGACAGCCATCGCCAAGAACCACCCCAACCCAGTCTCAATTTTCGCTATATCCCCGCACCACAATTATCTATCTACTTGCAAGAGTGGCTGGTACCCGATCGCTCGATCGATTATATTTCAACTGCGGTCGCTAATTATCAACCCCACGCCGAACTGATTTTTGCCATTGAATCTGGCATGAATCTTGACATCGGCTGGTGTCAACACCTAAAAATTTCGCCGCCAGACTGTTATCAACAGATCCAGCGGCGATGGAGTGAGTTTGAATTAGGGAGTAGAGGGTAGATGGGTAGATGGGTAGATGGGTGGATGGGTGGATGGGGAAAAAAGAACAATTATCTCTTCATCTCTCCCAG
>NZ_PVWO01000210.1 GCF_003003845.1 Chamaesiphon polymorphus CCALA 037
CAAAAACTTACTGTTTGACAATTTTGTTTTGCAACCAAGACATTGCAGTATCGAGTAATAAACCAACCGCACCGATCCAAACCAAGGCGAGAATAACTTCGCTGATGTAGTTATTTTGATAAGCTTCCCAGATAAAGAACCCGATGCCGACAATACCAGACATCACGATTTCAGCGGCGATAATTGCCAACCAAGCCAAACTGATCGCGACACGTAAGCCAGTGAAAATGTAAGGTAGTGCCGAAGGAAGCAGAATTTGGAAGAAGTATTTTTGTTTGGAAGCTTGGACGACTTTGGAAACGTTAATGTAGTCTTGGGGAATCTGTTTGACACCAACTGCGGTATTAATTAAAATCGGCCAGACGGCGGTAATAAAGATTACGAATAAAGCAGCAGGTTCGTTTTTATTCAAGGCAGCCAGCGAAATCGGTACCCAAGCGAGGGGGGGAACTGTTCTTAAGAACAGAAACAACGGATCGAGAGCTTTGGAGAGCATCTGACTCGTCCCGATCGCAATGCCCAGCGAAATCCCAACGATTGCAGCTAATGTGTAACTAATACCCACCCGTTGCAAGCTCGCCCAAGTTTGCCAGAACATGCCTTTATCGATGCCGCCGCGATCGTAAAAAGGATAGCGTACTAATTCAAAAGTCCGCGCATCGGTAAATAGGCTCGAAGGGCCGGGTAAGAGGGTAATTCCCGAAGCCGATAACGCTTCCCACAAACCTAAGAACACCGCAATGGCGATCGCTGGTGGCAGGACATTTTTCTTGATACTTTTGGCAGATATTTCGATATTGCCAATCCGAAATCCCGATGAGTTACGTACACTAGAGGCCATAATGCTGCTCCTAAATTAATTGATAATTGATAATTGAGAATTGATAATTGAGAATTGAGAATTAATTTAAGCCTTCAAAGCTTTGATTTTTAAGCTATCTAAATAGGCTTTCGGCTTTTCGGGATCGAATTCGGCACCATCGAAGAATTTCTCGATGCCGCGAGAAGTAGTAGCGGGGATATCTGCGCTGGCAATCCCCAATTCTTGAGCTGCCTCTCGCCAATACTTCTCACCACTCACTGCATTAATAACTCGATCGGCTTCGCCTAATGCACCTTGAGGTAAAAATCCCCACCGGACGCTTTCGGTTAAGAACCATAAGTCGTGACTCTTATAAGGATAAGAAACGCTGCCACGAGCATCTTTCCAATAGCGAATTGCTAACTTCTCATCCTTAACTGTTTTGCGATCGGCACCGAGGATGTACTCGCCCGTGTAGGGGCCAATTAATAGATCGCTGGGAACGTTAAAGTATTTACGCTGCGCTAAAATAGCGGCCATTTCCGCTCTATTTTTCGGATCGTCGCACCACATTTGGGCTTCCATGATGCCTTTAAGAATTGCTTTGGCAGCTTTGGGATTTTTTCTGACCCAGTCTTCGCGCATGGCAAAGTATTCTTCGGGGTGTGCTGGCCAAATTTGAGCGGTTAAAACTGCCAGGAATCCGAACTTACGGCGATCGCGTAAAATCCGCGACGGCCAAGGATCGCCCGTACTAAATCCATCCATCGAGCCAGTCCGCATACTCGCTACCGTTTGCGCTGCGGGGACGGCAATCAGATTGATATCTTTGTTAGGATCGATGCCGCCTGCTGCCAGCCAATAACGAATCCAGAAATCTTGATTGACGCGGGGGAAGGTATAAGCAGCTTTAAATGGAGTGCCCGAAGCATTCATTTCTCTAACGTATTCGGCTGCACCCGATACATTTAAATCGAAGCCTTTACCAGCATGTTGGCTAGCGATCGCGATGCCATTACCTTGGGTGCTCAACTGTGCCAACGACAACATCGGAATTTTGCGATTCCCCTTGGTAATAATCCCTTCCGAAATTAACTGCGGCATCGGCATCTGCCATTGTCCGCCATCGATCCCACCCCCAGATGAGCCGATTTCGATATTATCTCGCGCCGCACCCCAAGAGGCTTGTTTCGATACATCCACATCGGTCATACCGTGGCGAGCGAAAAAACCTTTTTCCCTAGCAATAATCAATGGTGCTGATTCGGCGATCGCAATATAGCCCAGTTTTACGGATGTTGTCTCTGGGGTAGTTGCCGAACTGAGAGTCAGTGCTTGCGCTTTAGGAGATAAGGCATCTGGGGAAGGTGGGTTGATGGCGCAACCTTTAAGCAGGGTTGCGCTACCAGCGGCACCAGCCGCCAGCAAAAAGTGCCGACGCGAGAGATGTTGCATGGGTTTTTAAAGTGGGTATCTGAAAGTTGAGGAGATTTTAGGAGCGATCTATGAAATCGACAAAATCAATGATTTAATTGAATATCATAGAAAAAATCATTGCATAGCTTCATTGTATTTGTCAATACATGGCGGCAATATAAATCTGGAAGATATACAGTTCGAGATCCATCAGTCCCAGCCGTTGCGCAGTAAGGCGTGGCTGCACTCATCGCTGGGTCGATCTCTCGGTCGCAATCCATAGACGTAAACAATTGTTAATTTGGGGATCGATAGACTTAGCCTATGTGCTTGGTCGATTCCGATCGATTTTAGAATAGGCAAATTAAATTTTAGGTGCTATGGTAATAGAAAGTGTCTATGTAGAGAAAGCGACTACCGCTAAAGCATTTAGTCCTAGCTCGAATCTCATCACTAGAGTTTTTTGGCACAAACGACCCTATCCCCATCCCGTCACACAACTGTGAAACAAGCCACAATCCATCAGTTACATGTGTTAGAGGCGATTGCGCGGCACAACAGTTTCACCCGTGCCGCCGAAGAGTTGAACCTCACACAGCCGACCGTATCCCAACAAATGAAGCAATTGACTAAAATTGTTGGCATCCCCTTAGTCGAGCAATTAGGCAAACGCTTTTATCTAACCGCAGCAGGTAAAGAAGTGCTCGCCGCCAGTCAAGAAATTTCGGGTCGCCTCGAATTACTCGAAAGCAGTCTCAATGAATTAAAAGGTTTAGAAAAAGGCCACCTGAGCCTAGCAACGACGACGACGGCTAAATACTTCGTACCGAGACTGCTGGGTACCTTCAAACGACAGCATCCGGCCATCGAGCTGAGTCTCAATATTACCAATCAAGCCCAAGTACTCGACAGGCTTGCCCACAATCAAGACGATCTGTATTTTACGGGCAGACCACCCAAAGAACTCGATATCGAACTACGGCCGATTTTACCCAATCCCCTGGTGGTAGTCGCGCCTAGCAATCATCCCCTCGCCCGCGAACAAAAGACAATTTCGCTCAAGCGGTTGGCTGAAGAACCATTGATCGTGCGCGAACCTGGATCTGGGACTCGCGCCATCGTCGAACAATTTTTTGCCGAAAATCGCCTGGAAATGAATACCGTGATGGAAATGAGCAGCAATGAAGCAATCAAGCAAGGGATTGCTGGCGGCTTGGGACTCTCGGTATTATCTTTGCACTGCCTTTCTCTAGCAGTTCCGGGCGGCCCTTTAACTTATTTAAATGTTGAAGGTTTTCCCATTCAACAGCAGTGGTATGTAATTTATCCTTCCGGCAAACAGTTATCTCTTGCCGCCCAAACATTCCTAGATTTTTTACTCAATGAAGGCAAAGCGATCGTCGAAAGTACGTTAGATGATTTGTCAAACTTGAGTGTTTTACATCCAGCGCAGACAATCGACCCGATCGCGGTATAGTCTAGTTTCATTTTACTTTCGGTTCTATTCACTGAGAGTATGATAGATCCCCCAAATTGCCATGGCACGAAGATAGTGACTGGCACGAAAAGTGCCAGCAGAGGTAATTGCTTCGGGGGTTCTAAATTGCAACCCGTTATTATATACCTGCTCGACAATTGTCTCGGCTAATTTTAATGCTTCCGCTCGCATTCCCATCTGGACTAAAAATGCGGCAATACCGAAGTTAATTCCCGTCCATATTTCGAGTGGGTGGGTATCTTTGGGATTTGATGGTGAGCCGTCGATTTTGACACCGTTGGCGGCTCCAAATTTACCACCTTGGAAGTTGAGGAAACAAGATTGATAGACGTTTTGCAGGGCAGTTTTGGCGCAATCTAGAGGCACTATATCATCTAGTTCGAGGAGCTGGGTATAGAATTGACCGCACAATTGATCTGCCATCACTACTTCGGAGCCGCTACCCGTATCGATGCGGTAGTAACTACCATTCCAGAGTTTTTCTTGATAAATGGGTTTACCCGCAGCTAACCAGGCTTGATATTGAGGGAGAATTTCGGCGGGATTGGGAGTTAGTTCGCCGTGGTATTGTTGGGTGAGAATATTACCGATCGAGATGGCTGCTTCTAATGCAGCTAACCATAATCCGCCACAATAAGCACTAATGCCTTGCAGTCGCCAATCGTCGAAGGTTTGATCGGGTGCGCCAGAATTTTCAATGATGCCATCGTTATCGAGATCGAATTGTTTGAGATAGGCGAGAGTATCGACGATCGCACGCCAACATTCGGCCAGAAATTCCAGATCTTTTTTGCCTGTAAATACATAAGCGCGATAAACTTGCAAGACAAAATCGCTACCTAAATCTTTCCAGAGATTGCAATCTTGATAGCAGGTATAGTTCGTCTTTTCCCACGGATGTTCGTTGGGTGCGCCGAGATCGTGGGGGGTGGCGTGAAGAGTTTTGCGAGGTGCCATCATTGCATCGCGATCGACATTTTGAGGCCGATCTTCGTAGCCAAATGCAGTTTGGACGTAGTAACCGATGAGACGTTTATTAGTATCTTCAGTAGCGATCGCTCTGGCAAAGGCAATTAGAATTGATTTCTCTAATTTCGGCCAGAGTAAGAGTACAGAAAAGGAGCCATATAAACGGACGTCTAAACTTTCGTACCAACGGTAATCTAGACATTCTAATACGCCAAATTGTCCCACCGGATCGCGATCGTCGGCAGCAGACCACAATGTACCGCCATCGGTGAGTAAATATAGCTCGTTAAACAAAGCCATCTTAAACCAATCTGGCAGATCGGCTCGATCGAGAATGGGTTGTTGCCAATTAATTATTTGCTCTTGCCAAGTATCGGAATGTTTGAGAGCTGTACGCACCATCGCCCAACTATTTTCACCCGATCGACCGAAGAAATCTGTATAACGGCGATAATAATTTATCCCTTTAGCAAATTCAGTAACGGGGAAATCCCAAGCGAGAATAAACGGAATTTTTTTAGTTTGTCCGGGTTTGACTGTAAACCGAATGGTTATCGCGGCGGCAATTCTTTCTCCCTGTTTTGCCTCACTTTCATCATCGATATCTGGTAGCGAACCATCGGCAGCAAAACTATCCCAAATTTCACCACCATTGCCGATCGGATTCCAACGGGAATGATAAAATACTTCGAGGCTAGGATTGGCAATACTCGCGATCGACCATTGTCCTTCACCCTCACTCGGTACGTCAGATTTACGCGCTTTATCTAACAAACAACCGACGCGATAATTATCGACAATCCACTGATTGTAATTGCCTTCACTTTCGCCGATACGGGGTTGATAATCGTACACCGGACTACCATCGTCGCGAATTTCGACTTTACTAGACGGACTAGTATTTGCAAACCAACCGACGGTATTTTCCCAAGTCAGCATGATGCTCAAGGTAATCGGTTTATCCGTCGGATTATGAGCCGTCCATTCAAATACCGCAATCGGATAAGAAGTCTCCTGATAATTATCCGCCCAAATTGGCGAAAACTGTTCGCAAGTTAATTGCGCCTGGAAGACATTTTCATAACCGTACCAACTGCGCGGATATAAAGCCTGATAAGTACCCGTTGCTTGCCCTGTAGGCGTCTTCTGGGGATACCATTGCCAGCGATTCAAACTACCATCTTCAGGTGCTTGGGTAGACATCGCATAAGCTTGACTATCGCCATTATCTAGCTGCTCGAAGACACTAAACTGACAAGCTGCTAGGTTTTTAAAAACGTGTTCGCCGCCATCGATGTGCCACAAATTGAACTCCCCGCGATGGGATCTGCCGATACACCCCGCACCAAAACCGCCTAGTGGCATCCCATGAAATGGCCCATCGTCTAGGTTACTCTCATAGCGTACCGTATAGGGTTTTTCCCAATCTTGGTGAAACTGACGTTGCCAAGTAGCAGTAGGAATCGACGGACGTGGTGAGGGTTCGAGCATATACAAGCGGCTGTGGGGAAGATGCAACTCTTCATTGTAGACTGCCTGTGTCGATCGAATGTTAAGCTTCGATCGAATCGAATAATTGAATCAGTTTTTCGATGAGTTCGGGACTATCGGTTTTGATGCCGACTTCTCGTTCGCTAGAGCTAATATTAGAAGTCATGTAATTGTGACTGCCTACCATCGCAAATTGACGATCGCAAACTAAAAACTTTTCATGAGTGCCTAAAATCTTCAGTTGCAAAAGTTGGTCGTATTCAAGTTTCAGCTTATACAACCACGGCACTGCATTATAAGCCCAATCGCTCGATTTTAATAATTCTTCTTTTGATAATTGAGCGCGATCGTTATCCACATCTTTCAAATGACCCCAACCGATCTCGATCGATACGCCGCGCTCCAATGCAGCTTTAATTAGATCGCGAACATCTTGAGTTACGGCAAAATCAGTCAGCCAAGGACAAACTAAAATTAGCCGCTTTTTCGCAGATTGTAAAGCTGCTAAAAATATCGCTCGGCTTTCCTTTCTCCCACAGATCAGATCGTAATAATAACTTTGTGGTAATACTTGTTTGATAATTTCAAACTGCTCCGAGATCGATGTCCCGATCTCTTGCTGAATCAGGTTGCTAATATTTCGATCGATTACTGCATCGTTAATAATTTCGGCAATCTCATACTGAGTATAATCGTTAATCCGATTGCTCAATTTTAGATTGTAATCGTGTAAATCGCTAAGACTGGTATCTAAATCATTGACACGCTCGACCAGATCGGTGACGATCGGATTATCTGCTAGTAACTGGATCTGCTGCTTGGTAGCTGCGATCGATGCCTGGATATTATCGCGATCGAGTTCTATTTCTGTCAGTTTTGAGCTATGGTCTATTTTGGTTTGGGAAAGCTCTTGCGAAATATTCTCTACCTCCTTACCCATCTCTACCAACGCTCGATCGATCCGATTAATTTCGACTAACTCTGGACGACTGGCAAACTCTTGTTCTAATTCTAAAAATCGCCAGCCAATTTGCTGGATCGAATCCTCAGCAACTCGGGAATTTGCTTCCAAAGATTGAATTTTTCGCTCGATCTCTGCAACTAATACTTGGGTATCTCGTGCTAATTCTGCATCTGTCGGCTGACCGATCGAACTTTCTAGCGGAGCGATCCGATCGTCAAGATCGGCGGCGAGTGTATGTAAGTCGGGAGTAGCTTCGAGTAATGTGACGCGAGTCGAATCGCGATCTCGCTCGAATTCTTGTTGAAAATTCGAGAATTCTAGACTGAGTTGCTTTAGCGAATCTTTAGTAAGATCGATTTCTTTTAAGAACGGAGATAAATTGTCATCTCGTCGTTCGAGTTCGACTAAAGTAGCTTGTAACTGTTTTAGATCTTCGCTGTTTGCATTAATATTTGCAGCTAATTCATCAAGATCGCTTATTTTATGAGCTGGTGGTAAAGCTTGAAGTGAATCGATCGCTGCCTGAGATCGATCGGAGATCGACTTCATTTCAATAGTCAGTTTTTGCTCTAAATTTGCCAACTGACTATTGACTTTTACTAATTCTTTTTGTTTGTTGATGAGACTTAGCGACAGAGACAATGTTAAAGGCGTGGCGGCATAAGCTACTTGCTGAGTAACAATGGCAGCCACAGTTCCTAAAAATGACAATCCGATCGCAGCAGACTCTACACCATTAATCTTATTTTTAATATTCACGATATCCCAACACTTCGATCTTCGATCTGTATCAATGTGATGTACTCTTATTCTCTAGTCTCGATCGCTAATCGGGAGAAAAATCTAAAATTACATTAATTTCAGATAAAGACATTTATGGATCTGGGGAAGTCACCGAGGGTTTAAAAATGGCAGCTAAAGCTTCGGGGAGCGTTGGAGCCATCACGATCTGATTCTCATACGCCACAATTACCCGCACTAGCGTCGGGAGCTGATTTTGAGTTGCTTCGATGTAGAGCGGTTCGACATATAATAGGGACTGCTCGATCGGCACGATTAGCAAATTTCCCTGAATTACGCGCGAACCCTGGCGATTCCAGAGCGAAATTTGGCTGGATATGGCTGGATCTTGATTGATACGCGCTTCGATTTGTTCGGGGCCAAAGAGTTGCCGTTGCTTGGGGAAGGTGTAGAGTAGTAATTTGCCATAATTTTCGCCATCCGAGCGCGCCGCCAACCAAGCAACCAAATTCGTCCGCTGTTGTGGGGTGTATGGCAACAGCAGCGTAAATTCGGGGACTGGGATAGTCGGTAGACTGGTAATCAAATAATACGGCTCCACCAATCGCGGCTTATCGCCATAGACTTCGGTGGGAATTTGCCACTGATCCTCGCGGTTGTAAAATACCTGCGGATCGGTCATATGATAAGTCATCAAGCGATCGGATTGAATCTTAAAAAAGTCTTGCGGATAGCGCAAATGTCGCCGCAGATTGGCTGGCATCGCACTCAGCGGTTTGAATAAATCGGGAAATATTTTCGCCCAGGTAGTAACGATCGGATCGCTCGGATCGATGATATAAAAGCTCACAGAGCCATGATAAGCATCGATAACGACTTTGACTGAGTTCCGGATATAATTGATGCCTTCGGTGCCAATATCGGAGTAGGGATAGCGATCGCTAGTAGTATAAGCATCAACGATCCAATAGAGAAAGCTAGGATCTTTGGCATCGGTAGGATTGCCTCTAGCATCTGCTGCAACGATATACGGGTCTCGATCGTACCGCAAGAACGGGGCGATCGATCGAATTCGGCGATCGATATTGCGCCGCAATAATAACTTCGTCTGTGGCAAAAATTCTGGTGTAAGTACCATCCGCCAATCATTTAAGTATGTGGCAAATAGCAGTTTTCGCCCCAACGAACCAATATTAATCCCACCCCGCCCATCGTAAGTGTTGTACACATTATCATTCCCACTGGGGTAATCCAACTCTTTAACTTTGGTACCCGTCATGATATACGTGTCGGTGCTTTCCCCATAATAAATGCGCGGTTGCCCGATCGGAATACTCGATCGCACCGCACTAGCCGTCGTCAGGGGCTTTCCCTCAATCGTACCAATATCTCTAACCAGATGCTCTGGTAATCCCCCTGTCGCTACCCGATTGACGGGACTGACGGTAAAGCCATAGCCATGCGTGTAGATCAGATGCTCGTTTACCCAGGTTTGGGCTTGTTTGGGCACGGCGGTATAGTCGAGTTCCCGCGCGGCAATCAGCACCTGCTGCTGCTCGGTAGGTACAGTATTAGCCCCCCCTTGATA
>NZ_PVWO01000008.1 GCF_003003845.1 Chamaesiphon polymorphus CCALA 037
CGAGACTGTTATCTAATCGAGGTAGATAAGGTTAATAGGAAGTTATTTACAGACTTATTAGAAATTTATTTTATATGAAAGAAGTAAGCCCACAATTCAATGAATTGGAAACAGCAATTCAAGTCAATAATCTCAGCTTTTTCTATGGCACGGTGAGAGCATTGGAAAGCATCAACATGAGTATTTTAAAAAATCATGTGACTGCTATTATCGGGCCTTCCGGGTGCGGTAAATCTACTTTTATTAAAGCACTCAATCGGATTGGCGAACTAGAGGGGAAAGTTAGAACGGAAGGCGAAGTTCAGCTCTACGGTCAAAACATTTATCACCCCCAAGTCAACCTCAATCAATTACGCAGACAAGTGGGAATGGTATTCCAAAAGCCAAATCCTTTTCCCATGAGTATCTATGAAAATGTTGCTTATGGTGTCAAAATCGGTGAAGAAAAAGTTCAGCGAGGGGAACTAGACAATATTGTCGAATCTTCATTACAAGGTGCTGCAATCTGGAACGAAGTCAAAGATAAATTGCATAAATCGGCATTGGGGTTGTCGGGAGGACAACAGCAAAGATTGTGTATCGCACGCGCTCTAGCCGTTAAGCCCAAAGTATTGCTAATGGACGAACCTTGCTCCGCACTAGATCCGATCGCGACAGTAAAAATTGAAGACCTGATGCACAGTTTGCGTAACGATCTGACGATCGCGATCGTCACTCACAATATGCAGCAAGCAGCGCGGATTTCTGACTATACAGCCTTTTTTAGTACCGACGAAAGTCGGATCGGACGGATGGTAGAATTTGGCGAAACCAAGCAAATTTTCTCATCCCCAGTCGATCGTCGTACCAATGATTATGTATCGGGTCGATTTGGCTAATAATTAGGCTTTAGGCTTTAGGCTTTAGGCTTTAGGCTTTAGGCTTTAGGCTTTAGGCTTTAGCGGACAGGGACGACCTAGCGGTTTCCCTAGCGCCTAACTGCTAAACTACGTAAATATCCCCGACTTCTTGAAGAGGTCGGGGATATGATGTTAATGATATCTTCTCGATCGTCAACTATGCTCTTAGGTCAATGGCTGGGATTTTTGGCTTTAGCTTTGTCTTTATACATATTGTGGCAAATTCGTCAAGTACTTTTAATTGTTTTTGCAGCAATATTATTAGCCACAGCTCTCAATAAGCTAGCCCGAAAACTTCAGCATCAATTCAAGCTCAAACGTCCAGCAGGCGTCCTAATAGCGATCGGGATTTTTATTGCTGTATTAGTGGGCTTTTTTATTCTCATCGTCCCCCCATTTATCAGTCAATTCCAAGAGTTAACGACAACCCAGTTTCCCCAAATTCTCAAATCGGCGACGCAGTGGCGGACGATTCTCCAGTCTTACGTTCCGGCTGCGCTGGTGCCATACTTGCCAGATCCGAACGATCTCGATCGACAAGTGCAACCGCTGCTCAGATCTGTAGCCGGACAATCTTTGAGCCTATTTTCTAGCTCGCTGGCGGTAATTCTCAATCTGTTATTTCTGATCGTGCTGACGCTGATGCTTTTGGCGCAACCCATGGCTTATCGTCAAGCATTTGTGGTGTTATTTCCCAGTTTTTATCGCCAGCGGATCGACGGCGTTTTATCTGAGTGCGAAGTATCATTGGGCAAATGGTTTGGCGGAGCACTATTGAGTATGATTGTAGTGGCCGTCTTCAGTACGCTCGGTTTAGTTGGATTGGGAATTCCCCTAGCATTAGCACAGGGGATTCTAGCTGGACTACTCAATTTTATTCCTAATGTCGGGCCGACTATGAGTGTTGTCTTGCCGATGTCGATCGCTTTACTTGACGAACCATGGAAAGCAGTAGCGATCTTGATTATTTATCTTCTAATTCAACAATTTGAAAGTAACTTGCTCACGCCATATATTATGGCGCAGCAGGTATCGCTACTCCCAGCCCTGACGCTGATCGCGCAAGTCTTTTTTACGACCTTTTTTGGCTTCTTAGGGTTATTGTTAGCCATCCCCTTGACTGTCGTTGCCAAAATTTGGATTAATGCCGTGTTGATTGAGGATATTCTCGATCGCTGGCAAGCCCCACTCAGCCGGAGAAGTCGAGCCAGAGATCGTGACAAACTAGCGGATTCATATCCGGATCCGCAGCTAGAAACCGAAATCGTGATGACAACCGAGGAATCTAGCGATCGCTGCAATAGCGATCCTAACCGATCGGATCGATAATCCCACCACCGAGAACGATATCCTCGTCATACCAGACAGCCGCTTGACCGGGAGTAATCCCAAATTGGGGTTCGTCAAATACCAATTTGACCTTACCGTTATCTAACGGAATTACACTGACAGGAACGGCTTCGGAACGGTAGCGGACTTGAACTTGAGCGCGGATCGGCGCGCTCGGCTGCGGGATCGACACCCAGTTAACGCGATCGACAGTACATTCCCCGCCGTGGGTTTCCTCGCGCGAACCGACGACCACCCGATTTTTGCTCGCATCTAAAGCGACGACATAGAGCGGTTCTGGTGCGGCAATCCCGATCCCGCGACGTTGGCCGATCGTATAGTGGTGGATGCCCAAATGTTGGCCTAAGACAGCTCCTTGAGTATTGACGATTTCGCCAGGACGCTCGTTGAGATACTTATCGAGGAAGGTTTTCATCGAACCGTGTTTTTCGACCAGACACAAATCCTGACTTTCGGGTTTGTCAGCGGTGGATAAATTCAAACCAGCGGCAATTTCCCGCGTTTGAGTTTTGAGGGTATCTCCTAACGGAAAAATGGTCGCCGCGAGAATATCTTGCTCTAGATCGTAGAGAAAATAAGTCTGATCTTTCGATCGATCGATTGCACGTCGCAACTGGTACCGTTGCAAAGTCTCATCATAGGTAATCCGAGCATAATGCCCAGTGGCGATATAGTCGGCTCCTAACTCAGCTTTGGCGTATTTTACCATCGGGCCAAATTTGACCGCCTTGTTGCACTGCGAACAGGGCAATGGCGTGATCCCAGCTTCGTAGCCAGCCACCAAATAATCGATAATATATTGCTCGAATGTATCGCGACTATCGACGATCTTGTGCTCGATGCCCAACTGTTCGCAAATTTTCGCCGCATCTACCATTCCTTCCGAGCAGCATTGACCCTTCCCGCGCATCAACCATAGGGTCAGACCGATAACATCATCACCTCGCTCGCAGAGAATGGCCGCAGCCACCGAACTATCGACTCCACCAGAGAGTCCCACAACAACTTTTTTCGTAGATGGCAACATCAGATTTTTGCTATAACTTGCCCATTTCTACGTTAACACTTCCGATCGCCTTTGAGTGCGATTGGATAGGGAATAGGGAATAGGGAATAGGGAATAGGGGATAGGCACAACGTAGACGTTCTCGTGACACCAAATTTCTAACGCCTAAACAGTAAATTGGGTTGTGTCGTTAATCTCGATCGATCGAGTGGGCATAATAAGCGAAGATCGTTGCGTTAGTCGAGCTAGCCTCGATCGAGATCTTCACTCAGATTGGGTGGGATCGGTTGGGGAACATCAAATTCCGCCTAGACGTCGTCGATCGGGTATCAGTTTGACAACCCGCACGGACTGCTCGACCTGCAACTCTATAGCCAATCCGACATCCAGCTATCTAGTTGAGTCCATATCGACATATTTGTCTAAATCTCTGACTCAAACCTCATCCGAGCGACATGTTTAGGACTAGAATCTGTTAGAGGTAAGATAAAACACTGAGGATAAAACCGATCCCTTAGCTCTAAACTAGGTTATCCACTATTTAATTTAGATTGCAAATAATATACAAATTCTTTATGAAAACTGCTAGTTTGCGGACTTATCTATACAAAAGTGTAATCGTTGGTTTAGTGCCAGTGCTGGCGATCGTCAATCTCCAGTCGGGTACCCTAGCAGCTCCAACGAAAGATAGTAAGTCAAAGACTCCAGCTAAAACGCTGACCGCCAAGATCGGCGGATCTGCTCCCGCCAAAAAGTCCGTCAAAGCCAAACCGCCAGCACAAAGAGTCGTCGCTCCTCAAAATAATAGTTTTGCAGACTCCTATACCCTCGGCTCTGGAGATAGATTGCGAATCGATATCTTCAACGTTCCTGAATATAGTGGTGAGTTTTTCGTTTTGGGCGACGGTACGGTCAATCTGCCCGTGGTGGGTTCGATTCCCGTGCAAGGATTGACAGTCCAAAGAGCGTCTTCATTATTAACAGCTTATTTCTCTCGCTACGTCAAACGCCCGATCGTTACAATTAGCGTCTTGGCTCCACGTCCCGTCCAATTTGCGATCGCAGGTGAAGTCACCCGTTCTGGTTCCTATACCATCCCGTTTACAGCAGACAATCGTAAGTTCCCAACCATTAGCCAAGCGATCCAATTAGCTGGCGGTACGACTCAAACTGCTAACTTACGTCAAGTCCAAGTCCGCCGCGCGGCGACAGGCCGAATCATATCGGTGAATATCTTTGACGTTCTGCAACGAGGCAATACATCTCAAGATATTACCTTGCGCGATGGCGATACTATTTTCATCGCTCGGGCTGAAGGCGTCAATGCTGCCGATCGACTCAGACTAGCAGGTTCTAACCTCGCCAATCAAGATGCTACTGTAAAAGTTGCCATCCTCGGGGAAGTTGGCAAGCCAGGTACCTATACGCTCAAAGGTGATAGCGGCGGTGCCGGACGCGTCACCCCACCGACGCTCACCGAAGCCATCAAAATCGCTGGTGGTAGTACCGCCTCAGCCGATCTGAGTCGGATCCGAGTCCGCCGCAATACGCGGACGGGTACAGGTCAAGTCGTACCGATTAACTTACTCAATTTGCTCAAAGCTGGCGACTTCGGTCAAGATATCATCCTCCAAGATGGGGACACCATCCTGCTACCGACCGCAACTGAAATCAATACTGTCAATAGCAATTTAGTATCGGCATCGAACCTCGGCCCACAAGCAATCAGTCCGCCAAAAGTAGTTGTCGTGGGTGAAGTCAATCGTCCGGGTACTTATACCGTCACGGGAGCTGGTAACACCACTAATAACAATACCCAGCTCACCGGAACTGTCGCTCTTCCTACGGTTACCAGTGCTATTCAAGCCGCAGCCGGAATTAAACCCACTGCTGACATTCGCCAAATTCAGTTAATTCGGACTACCCGAACTGGCGAACAACGGATCGCGCTCAACCTCTTCAAGCTCCTTCAGCAAGGCGATACCAGCCAGGACATCATCATCCAAGAAGGCGATCGCATTTTCATTCCGGTCGCTCAAAATTCGACGGCACAGGATGTCGAGCTAGTCTCATCTTCAACGCTTTCGCCAGCTACGATCCGCGTTAATGTCATCGGTGAAGCTGGTATTTCTGGCGGTCCTCGTGAAGTACCTCCCAATACGACACTCAATCAAGCGATCCTACTGGCAGGGGGCTTCCAAAACGTTCGAGCCAACAAAAGTGAGGTTGACTTTATCCGTCTCAATCCCAACGGGACTGTGACCAAACGGTTGATCAAACTCAATTTCGCCCGAGGTATCGATCCGGAAACTAACCCGCGTTTGCAAAACAACGATACGATCGTCATCGGACGTAACAATCTCACGCGGATTGGGGATGGTTTCAGCACGATTCTGACACCATTTAATGGTCTGCTGAATATCCTCAGATTCTAAAGAAATTAATGGTCTGCTCGATCTTTTGGGTGGTAGATAGTTCGGATAATTGAGATCGAGCAAATCGCCGTTCGTAATTAGTAGGGGAGAGTAGTTAGACACTGAAACTAACTACCCTCCCCTTTCGACTAGCTACTCATGTAGCGATCGACGATAATAGAGATCCGGTTATCGATCGATCTGCTTAACTTGCTATGAACACGACTAATTTGCGCGATCTGTACCAACAGGTCATTCTCGAACACTATAAAAAGCCCAAGCATCGAGGCAAAACTAATCCTGTCGATCGGTATCAGAAAGGGCACAATCCATCTTGTGGCGATACGATCGAACTGACATTGCAACTAGATCCTAATGGCGATCGCGTTACCGATATTAAATTTGAAGGCGAAGGCTGTGCGATCGCACTAGCTTCGGTCGATCTGATGGCTGGAGCCTTGGTGGGTAAAACGATCGATGAAGCTTTAGACGCCATCGGCACTTTTCAACAGATGATGAAAGGGGAAGGAGAATTTCCCAAAGAGCAACGCAAACTCAACGTCATGAAAGGTGTGGCTCAATTTCCCGTCCGTATTAAATGCGCCAATCTCGGCTGGCATACGCTCAAAGCCGCACTCCAAATGACTGGAGAAGCCAAGCTTGCTGATTTTGTTAGCAACGAAGCAGAATTATAGGATTGCGGATTGTGGATTGTGGATTGTGGATTTTGGACGCAAGCATCCTTAAATATCCACTATCAACTATTGACTATCAACTATTGACTATCAACTATCAACTATCAACTATCAACTATCAACTATCAACTAATTAGATGATTTCAACTGCTGACTTTTTCAAATACTGTCAATGGTCGGGAATCGCCACGCTTGCTTTAGCAGTGCTGACGATCCTGGCTTTAGTCTTAAAATGGGGCTTCAAATTTCGACTCGTCGGTGCGACTGGATTTATGGGCGTGCTCACTGCTGGTTTATTTGCCCTCAGCTTAGTCCCGATCGTGCATACGAGCGTCCCTGGTGCGCTGCATTATTCCTTGATTTATGATAATGGCAGCGATCGTGCGACTATTGCGGTCAAAACTCCCATTAGCGAAGCTGGACTAGATGCGACATTACGTCAAGCCGCAGGTGATTTGTATTCTTATGGACGATCTGGCGCGATCGATCGCCAGCTCAAAGTGCGTGCGCGGACGGTCGTTCATCCGCGTCCAGGCGTTTCCGAACCGCTAGTATTAGGAGAAGTCACGCGCTCTCTTGGTGGCGGCGAAGATGGCCAATTAGACGTCCGGATCGATCGAGCTAATCTGACGAAAGTAGCTTCAACCAAAACTTAGCCTCAAGCGAACCTGCCAAATTCTATTTATTAGTTAGCGATGTCCGATAACTGGGAATAATATGGGAAGTTGTGACGATGGAAATTGTTCCCATCACCGTTCGGATCGCCGCTACCGTGAGGATTCGATAGCTAGATGAGGGACTCGCTCGATAAGCTGGATGCTAGCAGTGCTTTTTTCTAAAAGGCTTTGCGAAACCAAACCGAACGATCTCTGGGATAAATTTCCCGACACAACCCCCAATTCATAATGATGTTCCCAAATAACTTTAGTTACGGGAAATATTTTTAGATCGTATCGTTTGACTCAAACTTAGATAAAAGCTGGTTAACTTCATGAGGATTAATGACCCAAATTTACTTCAACAAGTCGTTAACTACCTAGATAGACATCAAGAGGCAGTGCGGATCAAAAAGATGCTGTATTGTTTGTGTACAAGTAGGTGGGAAAAGGATATCGATTATTTGAATTCGATTAATTTTCAGTATTTAATCGAACAATTAATTAGAGAGAATACTACGCTAGAGCGATTCAGAGTCTTATTACAAAATCTAATTAAAACAGTAAATAAACCCAAGCAATATATTGATATTGCTAAAGTAATCTATCTATCGATCGGGCAACTATATCCTGAATTTCGGCAGGAACATGGCGGTAGACCGCAGCAGACGCCACCGCCAGCCACACCCATACCGCAAGCAGAACCCGACTCATCGCCGAACGCAGTGCCATCGGCCATCCAGCGAGCTTACGCACCAGAATCAACCCAGGCAGCCAGCCAGCCCGGTGGCGTCCCCTCTGCACTGGAGCGGGCTTATGCACCCATGCCTACTCAAGCCTTTACCAGCCAAGTGGTTCCTTCTGCGCTACAGCGCGCCTATGCGCCATTACCCACTCAACAATTTGAAGCCCAAACCCCAATCGACGATGATGTAGACGAATCTGCTTACGAAACTTATTACGATCCAGAGTTGTCTGAAGATGGTCAATTTGGGAACGATCCATCGTCATCACAGTACGAAGAAGCTGGGGAAGCTGAGTCTTTTAGCTTGCGTCAAAACGTCATGAGCTATACCAATCCACTGCGAGCAAAAATAATTTTGCTGGTGATGCTACGGCCTAATTTTAATTTTGGCAGCCAATCAGTGGCTCAGATGCGCGAACACCAGCTTGACGATTTGCTATTGGAAGTATTGAAAACATACCCGACAATGGCTCAACTCGAAGAAAGCATGACTTATGCAGTGGAGCAACTAGTCGAACTAGAAGAGTATGGCAAGGCAGCCAATGGTTTACTGCAATCGCTGGTACCTCTGTATACAGTTAAATCGCGATCGTAGCAGAAGGCAGCGATTCTAAGCTGTGCCTTTGTCTCCCGACGGTTAAGCGCGACCACCGCTTAGGCGGCGCGCTTTTCTTCGAGGCAGAGGGCTGCGATTCTACGCCGAGCCGTTGTTTCCCGACGGGTTTTTGATAATCGATCGTTCTAATTAAGCTACGCTAGTAAGCGTTAACTGTTTTGTCAGGCGATACTCTGACATCAAAGCGATATCGATCGCTTGCGAGCAAGATCTCTCGCAGGCAATTGGCTGCTATGCAAGGAGAAAATATTAATTATGGTTAGAACTGCATCGACGATGCTACCTTTGGGCGTGAGTGCGCCAGACTTCAATCTCACCGATGTTGTGAGTCAGAAGCCCATTTCGCTAGCGACATTTGCTGGCAAACCAGCATTGTTAGTAATGTTTATCTCCGTTCACTGTCCGTTTGTCAAACACGTTCAAACCCAGCTCGCCCAAATCGGCAAGGATTATGCCAAGCAAGGTTTGGCCGTAGTCGCGATCGGCTCTAATGATATCGAGAAATATCCCGATGATGCGCCCGAACATCTGCAAGCTTTAGCGCACTCTGAAGGGTTTAATTTCCCCGTCTGCGCCGATCTCGATCAAGCGGTGGCGAAAGCTTATACGGCAGCTTGTACGCCTGATTTCTTCTTGTTCGACGGCGAACGACACCTGGCTTATCGCGGTCAATTAGACGATAGTCGTCCTTCTAATGGCAAACCAGTTACAGGACAGGATTTGCGTCAAGCGATCGAGTTACTCTTAGCAGGTAAAGAGGTAGATCCCAATCAACGCCCGAGTATCGGTTGTAATATCAAGTGGATCCCCGGTAACGAACCCGAATATTTTACAGGTGTTAGAGCTGAAGACTGAGTTAGTAGGTAATTTTAGGCATTGCTGAATTAGGGCATAAATTGTCCTCAAAATAAAGGGAGGGGCAATCGATCGATTGCCCCTCCCTTTATTTTAGGGGAGTGCCACAGAGCGTAAATCTTCCTTAAATCCCCAACGTCAATTTTGGATAGTTATGTTACTATTTGTGGACTCAGTAGATCGATCGACACGTTCGGATGGAGTTTAATTAACAAATGATTTTAATCTACGCTATTTTAGCTTGGTGTCTGGTATTGAGCACCTGCTGGCTGTTTGTTAGTCAATGCCAAATCGGCTTTGGCAATGTCAAACGACTACACCAAGTTCCTTGTTACAAATGTAAATATTTTACAAATAGTCGTTATTTAAAATGTACTGTCAATCCATATTTTGCTTGCTCGGAAGCAGCGATCGATTGTCATGATTATCAACCGCACAGATCTGTAAATTTATAGTACTATTTGGCGATCGGGCAACGATCTCTATTTCGGACATATCCCCAACTTCTTAAAGTCGGGGATAGCTCGGCTATGTGTGATGATGTTCCAATCGCACGCGCTCGTGCGATGTCGATCGAGTGTAATTAGTCGATCGCGATCGTCGTGGGTGTGGCGGGTGCGGCTCCAGAATTATTATTAATGTTTGGTACATGCGGCTTACGGAAATCCGCATAGAGTTTATCGCGCCAAGTGAAAAACAGATCGTAGTCGGGATTGTCTGCAAAACCAGGGACGCCTTTGCCCTTAAGATTGAAAGGAATATCTAGATAAGGGCCTTCAGGAATTTTCAGGACTAGACTCAATCCGGCTACCGTCAAGTCTGCCAGAGTAGGGGTATCCCCCGTCAAATACGCACCAGAATTTTGTGACAGCAGCATACAGATCGATTCTAGACTGCGGTGCATTTCGGCTTTGCTAGCTTTAATCGCGTCTGGTGTTAAGCCCAACCCCAGTCCCAGTATATCGATCGCTTCTTTGGGGATCGAGCCGACTAGATTTTTGAGGACATCGGGGGTACCTGTTGGTAATATAGAAGTACGTAGGTTGCTATTTTTCAAGCCTTCTAATAAAATCGATCGTCCTTCACCACCGATCGAGCGATCTGCCCATTGCTCTAAGAGCAAGCAATTTGCTTTTTGTTGGGGATTAGTTGGGATAATCGGGCGATCTGGATAAGTTTTGTCTAGATAGAGGGCAATAGCGGTAGAGTCAGCAATGACCGTGTTTCCGTCTTTGAGCACGGGCACTTGTCGTTGCCCAGAGAGCCGGAATAATTCTAGTTGACCCATTCCCGGTACGACTTCGATTTTGCGGTATGCTAACCCTTTATAGTCAAGAATTAATCTAACTTTTTCCGAAAATTGCGATAATTCAAATTGATATAGTTCCAGCATGTCTTTTATGTTCGAGCGGAATTGACAACAGTACTACCACTTATCCTAGAACATCAACAGTGAAATACATGTCTATAAATTTACGGTTTTCACTCCGATCTTATCTATAATGTCTAAGCTCACACCACCCGATTCCGCCAAGCAAACGCCCACCGAACGAGTAGCATCTGCCAAATGGCAATACTGGATTGCAAGGGTGGTACCGATGTTGTTCGTAACATCACTGACGATCGTCATTCCGAGAATGTTGACTCAGCCTTGGGGCAAAGCTGAGTATGCAGCCATCCAAGAGCAGAAATTACAGCAGCGATTGCGAGCGATCTCGGTCAAGGTGTTGGCAAATAGCGAAACTATCGGTTCGGGAGTACTGCTAAAGCGACAGCAACAAGTCTATACTGTGGTCACCAATGCCCATGTCATTCAAGCGGCTTCCTCGCCGTTCCAAATTCAAACTCCCGATGGGCAAGTCTATGCTGCCACACTACTACCGCCACCTTTGGGACAAAATCGCGATCTAAGCGTGCTCCGGTTTCAAAGTGCAAAGGGTAATTATCCGATCGCGACTTTAGCTAGTAGTAGTCCCAAAGTTGGCGATCGGATCTGGTCGGCAGGGTTTCCACTTACTGGATCGGAATCCGCTGAGGTGGCGAGTACCAAAGCTAAGGCTCCTTGGGGGCTAGAGATAGTTGATGGTACAATTACTCAAGTTTTGCCGATTGCCATTACTGGTGGCTATGGAATTGGCTTCGATCGCGCGATTAAAAAAGGCATGAGTGGTGGCCCCGCGATCGATCGTTCGGGAGAATTAGTCGGCATCAATGGCCTTCATTCCAATCCCCTCTGGGACATTCCCGAAACACTCGAAAATGGTTCGACAGTCAGCGAGGCACTTCAAGAGCAGATTGATAATTCTAGCTGGGCGATTCCGATCGAGTTTGTCAAAGATTATGCTAGTTTGTAGAATAGTGAATCGTGGATAGTGAATCGTGAATATTATCTAATTTGGGTTGTGGATGCGCGTAACCCCTTCGGATTGGCTGTGCCAACGTCGGCTTTGCCGACGGTTTATGCAGACAAGACAGCGAAACTTTGCAGAGTCACGAAAACCAGCACCAACGTTGTACCGACTATTCACTATTCACTAAAATTCTAGTAGCTTTATTTTGACCCAAGATCTAATTCTATAAACTAAACCCCGATCGAAACAAATATCGATCGGGGTTTGGGTTGGAAGTGGAGCTGGGCAGAGTCGAACTGCCGTCCGCCCTGGGTATTAACTTTCCGCTCGTTCACAGGTATAGTCTATCTAATCCTCTAGACGGGAGTGACCTATTATCCCAGGTCGCAGGATGCTCTGGTGGTTCTTAGCTGTCTAATCTACCAGAGACGATTAGATAGAGCATCCGTTGAGGGTTATTTATAGTATTTAACGGAGTCATACTATAAATGCTCGGACTTAGAAATTAATCTTAAGTGTTTTTAGGCAGCTACAGGAGCGGCTTTACGAGCGAAAGGTACAATGTTGTTTGCATTTGTATTTAGTTGAGCCGATATTAACGAGAGTAGACTCCCTCTCGACCTGTATCACAGTGCAGCTTTCGCCAACACGTCGAAACCTTTACAGCCCCAAGTTCTTTTATTATATAGTAATTTTGGGGATTTGGGGACGGGAGTTGGGAGTTGGGAGTTCGTAGTTTGGAGATATATTCGATCGTTGGTTACTGTAAATTCCACAAGTTAGCTCGCTCAGGTACCTATGACTTTACTTTTTGACTTTATATTTCCCATCTCTTATCTCCCAACTCCCAACTCCCCACTCCCCACTCCCCACTCATGAAACTTCTCTGCATTAGCAACGGACATGGTGAAGATGCGATCGCATTACCTGTGCTCCAAGAGTTGCAAAAATTAAGTCCGGCTACAGAAATAGTTGCTTTACCGATCGTGGGTGTGGGCAAGGCTTATAGTAGTAACGGTTTTTCGATTGCCAGTAAAGTCCAGGTGATGCCATCGGGGGGATTTCTCAATCAGGATAATCGTCAATTGGTGCGAGATCTTCAGGGGGGATTGGTAGGATTGACGATCGATCAAATTCGGACTGCTCGTCGTTGGGCGCAAGCTGGGGGTAAAATTCTGGCAGTTGGCGATATCGTGCCGCTGTTATTTGCGTGGTTGAGTGGGGCAGAATATGCGTTTATCGGTACGGCCAAATCCGAGTATTATATTCGCGATCGACAAGGACGAGTTTTACCTTCGCAGCGCAACTCGATCGAAGTCAAAACTGGCTCGTATTACTTGCCCTGGGAACGGTGGTTATTGAGTCGCAGTAGATGTAAAGCCGTGTTTGCGCGCGATAAACTCACTGCCGAGATCTTGCGACAATGGCAGATTCCCACTTTCGATCTGGGCAATCCCATGACGGATGGAGTGGCAAATGTCAGCGCACCAGTATTTTATCGATCTCAATCGGCGCAAGTCGAATTAGCTCGTCCGCTGATGATTACCTTGCTTCCCGGTTCGCGTCCGCCAGAAGCTTATGCCAATTGGCGGTGCATTTTAATGGCTGTAAATAGCCTGATTTTGGCCTTTAAGCAGCGAGAAATTGTTTGTTTGGCTGCAATTGTCCCGACGCTAGATCTGGAGATTTTAGGGGGCAATCTGTGTGAGTTGGGATGGGAGCGAGCGAGCGCGCCCGATCGAGATTTAACTAATTCGATCGTCGATCCGAGTACGATTTATTATCGTCGCGATAATGTGACGATCGCCATTAGCACTCAAGCTTACGTTCAGTTTATGCAGCAAGGTGACTGCGCGATCGCGATGGCGGGAACGGCGACGGAGCAATTTATTAGTTTGGGAAAACCAGCTTTTATTATTCCTGGTGTTGGCCCTCAGTTTACGCCTGCTTTTGCCGAAGCACAAACTCGCTTGTTGGGTGAGTCGGTAATTTTAGTTTCGCAGCCGGAGGATATGGGGGTGGAGATCCAGCAATTATTACAGCAGCCCGATCGCTTGCAATCGATCGCGCATAATGGTTTATTACGCATGGGTACTCCTGGTGCGGCACTACGAATTGCCGAACGTTTTATTGAAGTTATGAGTTAATTGGGCGGTCGATCTAAGCTACGATCTACATACGATCTTGACTTTGCGAACAAACTAAAACCCGTTGGCGTCGAGGAGATCGATTATTTTAGCGATCGAGTGAGTCTTTTGAAACAGCATTCTAACTATTGGCAACTTCTCCCTTTTTAATCAACGGTATATGTCCAACTTTTGCCTCAAGGTGGCGTTCCAATTCTTTGCCAAAACGCGATCGCGAGTCGTTCGTTTAACTCATCTAATAAGAGATCGTTAGCGAAATCTCGATCGAACTTAATGGAATAAAACTATTGGTAGTGATTTTGGCATCTGCACAAAGAATGTAATTAAGCTCGCCAGGGTGTTCGCTAATATCTATCCATAGCGATCGAGATAACATCTGAGCCAAGTCTGCAAATACCCAATTACCATCTGACTGATTTAAAATTATCGGTAACATGAGCTTTGTTCGGTTGGTAAGTTATCGGAACAGTCGGAATTTAACGATGAGATTTAGAAAAAAGTACAGCCACATCAATCCACATATCCCTGCAAATCCTAATAAAGCTAAAGACCATACTGGCTGAGTCGCTGTTAATAAGATTGCACCGATCGCGCTAAATCCAGTTAGGCTAAAAGATACGAGATTATAAATAATTAGATAAAGTCTTTGGATCGATCGATCTGCTGCTTGCGATTGGAATGAGAGTTCGAGTTCGCGTTGTGCTAGTTGTTCTTCCAAGCTGCGAATTAAGAGTTTGTTAGCACTAGGTTGAGTAAGTTTATTTCTGAGATAGCTAACTGCTTGTCTGCCAAATTTAGTAATAATATTACCGCTTTCGGTAACTGCTACGCTTTTGATAAAAGGTTGCGCAGCAGCAACTAAATTATATTCTGGATCTAATGTCCGGGCGATGCCGTCGAGAGTGGATAAAGCTTTGAGAATAAAGCTCATTTCTGGCGACATTTTAAATGGTTGTTGGATGAAAAGTGCCGTGATTTCACTTTTAATGCGCTCGAATTCGCGCACATCTACTGGTCGCTCGGTAAAGCGTTCGAGTAGAAATCCGATTACCCGTTTAATCGGACGCATATCTTCGACGCGTTCGATCAATCCTAGCTCGATTAAATTATTAGTAACTGCATTTTCATCTTTCTTCATTACCGCCCAAAAAGTCTCGATCGTCCGATCGGTAGAGATCTCTTTTAACTCTACCATCATGCCAAAATCGTAGACGACTAATTTACCATCAGCCGCGATCGCCATATTTCCTGGATGCGGATCGGCTTGAAAAAATCCATCTACTAATAATTGTTGGAGGTAGCAACAGATTCCTAGTTGGTTGATTTTTTTGGGATCGAAACCACAGGCTTCTAATGTGGCGCGATCGTCAATTTTAATTCCAGGTAAATAACTCATCGTCAATACCTGAGCCGTCGTGTACTTCCAGTAAATTTCTGGAGCAGTTATGGAATTATTTTCTCTAAAATTAATCCGAAATCGATCGGCATTTTGGCCTTCTTGGGTATAATCGATTTCTTGAAATAAAAGTGTAAAAAATTCTTGATAAATCGCTCGCAGTTCTGCCGATCGCTTTTTGGGTAACACGAGTTCTACCCACCATAATAAGCGATCGATGACCTGAAAATCTAATTCAAATAGTCGCCGCAATCCCGGACGTTGTACCTTAATTACAACATCCGTACCTGTGCGCAGTTTGGCACGATGTACTTGTCCCAAACTCGCTGCCGCTAACGGAATCGGATCGAAATAACCGAATAATGTTTCGATTGCTGCACCTAATTCGGTTTCAATAATTTCGACTGCTGCATCAACGCTAAAAGCCGGGACGCGATCTTGTAATTGACTCAGAGCTTCGGTATAAATCGGTGGAAAAAAGTCAACTCTAGTCGATAAAGATTGACCGATCTTAATAAAAGTTGGCCCCAATCCGATCGCGGTAGTAACTAATTTTTGAGCGCGCCGACGATGATATCGTTCGTTTTTAGTCGGGAAGATAACATCTCGCAACAGCGATAGTCCCAAACCGATCGCTGCTGTAAAAATATCGAATTGTCTGGCTAGCGGTGAATATTTGGCTCTTTGCCAGCGAAACTGCGCCGAAGAAGAAGAGTGAATCTGACGGGTAGGGGCTACCGATTGAGATAAAACGGGTAGTTGGCGTCGCGATCCAAGTCTCCGCATAGTAACTTGCTTCCTCAAGCTAGTGACGATCGAGTACGGTGGGAATGGCGATCGTGAAACTTGTTTTGGCTACCGATTGCTGCACTAAGCTACTGGTCACACTAATCGTACCTTGAATGTGCTCGACCATCGATTTGACCAACGATAAGCCCAAACCCGTCCCGGCGATCGCTTGTTGAGTAATACCAGCTCCGCGTCGAAATCTATCGAATAAATTCGGGAGATCGTCATCGGAGATCGGCTTGCTCAAATTGGCAATCTGAAATATTATCTGCTCTGGCTCGACCGTTAGCAAGACTTCCACCATTGTATTGGGAAGGGCAAACTTCCCGGCATTGATTAATAATTCCTCTAAAATATGCTTGAAACTGTCGGCATCGGTTTCGATCTGGGGCGATACTTGCGGTAAATACAATGCCAATTCTAATGATTTGCTATCATCCCATCGATCGGCAACCAGCGTCGCCTGCTCGGAGATAAATTGATTGAGCGAGATCCGTTGGGGGCGATATTCTACCTGTCGGGTTTCAAATTGTTGGAATTTGAGCAGATCGTTAACCAGTTTGATTTCGCGCTGACATTGCTCGTCGAGAATATCTAGATACTGTTCGCGACGCGCCGGATCGACATCGACTTGGCGCAGCATTTTGATCGCCAAAGACATGCTCGTCAGCGGCGTTCGTAACTCATGACCGATCGTACTGATAAACTCGTCTTTGAGTTCGTTGGCTTGACGTAATTTTTCCATGCGTTTGCGACCGACATCGTGTAACTTGGCTTGAAGTTGCAGACTGGTTTGAACTTGGGAGGTGCGATTAGCGACAGCGTTACGGGCTTGCTTGAGAGCTTTGCGGTGAATTCTGGCCAGCGCGATTTGATAAATCTGGCACTGAAGCAGATTTAATTCGACGGGATGCCAAGGGCGAGCACGATTGGTTTGGAGTACCAACCAGCCCCAGACGGGTTGTTTGGGCTGTCGATCGCCACTAGTGGCACCCATTAAGGGAATCATTACCATACTCGGCAATCGATCGGCTTGAAAAATCAGTCGATCGGTTGGCGTACCCAGATCGTTACCATCAAAAATGGTGGGATTGGGCGCATTGGCTAAAGCTGTTTTGCAAAAGTGCGACTGCTCTAGCAAAAAAGATGATGGTAAAGGCTGACTCAGAGAATTGCCTTTGCGGTTATCGATCGTCGTGACGATCTGAATCTGAGTTATATTTTTGGTAGCTTCAGACGATGCTGGTGCTGAGGCGATCGCCGTAGCTGGCTCGGCAAGCGGGCGATCCCATTCGGAGATTTCTAATGAGTCATCGGCTAAATGGGCGGCGATCGAGGGTTCGCTCTGGGCGACTGGCTGTTTGGACGGCTCGCTAGCTTTGAGTGTCAATACTAGTCCGCGATTTAGCTTCAAGCCCTCGACCATATCGGCAACAGCAAGCTCAAATAGTTTGTCGATCTGCTGATTTTCGACAACTGCTTGAGTTAGGCGATAATGCAATTGAGGATAAATCTGGGAAATATCGGCTTGTACCTGAAGATCGCGTTCGAGCAAACCGACACCAATAAAATCAGCAACCACCTGGAGGACTAATTTGGCTTCTTCGTACCACTCCACTCCTTTTGTTGCCAATACCAAGCCGCCAATTACCTGCCCTTGCGCGCGGATATCGATGACCATTACCTGATAATCAGGCAGTAGTGGCATCCGCCACAGCACTGGTGTCGGTGCCGCAGGCAGCGGATGGTTGGGCAATTGAGCCGAAATAGAGTTAGCACGATGGCTGACGCAAGCACTAGCAGCTACCCGAAATACCCCTGGCGACAGGTATTGTAAGATCCAACAGCCATCTGCTGCAAAGTTAGTAGCTACAGAGCGAGCTAAAAGAGCTAACACTTCTGTTCGATCTTCGGTAGCAGCAAGAGGCTGAACGATCTGAAGAATGCGTTGTCCGAAATAATCAATTTCGCGGGAATCCTGCATGAGTAATCGATGCGCCAGCGGCGACGCTACGCGAACGGGTGAGCGGATGTAGACACTAAACCTACCCATTTATTGTGCCACACTGTTTGATTTACAGATAATGGTCTAAGTAAGGAATATATCTATATATACTAAGTATGCCCAGAGATGAAGGCATTGTTAGTTATTTGAAGTTGAGATTTTGAAATCTATTACAGATCGGCTTGTCGGAGGGTTTTGACCCATTTGAGCCGTTTGGGTAAAATGGCCATCCGCGCGATCGCCAAGGGCATCACGACTAGCCAGTGTAGAATAAATAGCGATCCGATCGCTGTTTGTGCGAATAATCGGCCCATGCTAACGGCGCGCTTTTCGGTATCTGCTCCCAGATCTTCAGCTTGCCGATAACTCCGCCGCAATCCTACCCAAATTCCCCACAACGGCAGTGCAACGCCTAATGAAGCTGTCATGGGTAACAACAGGGGTGGATGCTTGAGCCAAAAGGCCATCAGAAAGTCGGGAATCCCCGCAGGTGGGAGTAAATATTGAATCGATAGGAACGAAAGCAGATCGAGCGTTTTTTTAGTACCCATCCGATTGCTAGCGATCGGTTCCCAATAGTCGAGATAACGTTGGAAGCCGCCCTCTGCCCAACGGTTGCGTTGATGCCACAAGGCTTTGACGGTAGTTACCCCTTCTTCTCCAACAGATGGGTAGGGCATCAAGGCAATGTCCCATCCCGTTAAGTGCAATCGAATCGTCAAATCCAAATCGTCGGTAATTGTTTGTTCGTTCCACCCCTCGCAATCAGTAAGAGCTGAACGACGGACGAATTGACCGTTACCGCGTAGTTCGCCGATGCCCCCACCGCCAGTTCGTTGTTGCTGGAGATAGGCGTCTAGAGCCATTTCTGCCCGCTGTCCCCGCGTGAGAAAATTAGTCTCGCTATTGGTAATTGCCTTGCGCAGTTGGATCGCGCCAACTGTTTCATTCTGAAAATAAGCTAAAACTCGATGCAAAAAGTCGGGATTTACTGTCGCATCGGCATCGAAGACGCCGATAATTTCGCCCTGCATCAGCGATAGTACCTGATTGAGCGCGCCGGATTTACCGCCAGAATCTCGATCGGTGCGATGTAGGACTTGCAGTTGAGGATATTTTCGGGCCAAATCGTCTAAGATTTCTGGAGTCCGATCGGTACTATTATCATCGATCGCCCAAACTTCATAACGATCGGCTGGATAGTCCAAACTACAGAGATTTTCGACCACATTGGCGATTACTGCGGCCTCATTCTTGGCCGCAATTGCCATTGAAATGAATGGATATGTCTGCGGTGGTGTTAATACTGGCGGTGGAGCTACTTTGGTTGCCACCAATCTTAACGCCCGCCAGCAAAAGACACTAGAGATACCCCAGGCAATCAGATATCCCCAACTAATTAGATGTAATGCGGCAACGCCCAGCCACAAACCCCCCAAGATCGTTGCCGCTTTGAGTCGTCGATAGCCCATCCCCACAGACCACTCGATGGTTGGTTCGATGGGATTTTCAATTGTTAGCGGCAAGCTGCGATCGGCCATGTTGAGGGGGTGAAGAGGTAGTAAATAGTAGTTAACAAATAGTAGCAAGGTAGACTACGCTTTGCATGAGATGATTCTCATTCGCTCATTTACACATCTTAACCTGACTGGGCCGGACAGGGAATAGTAAATCTGGATACTATTTGTTACTTTCAGCTTGACGGGTTTTACCTAGCTATTCATCCGCTACCGAATCGGGATCTAATTCCCACCGATCGCGATCGCGCTGTTCGATCGTTTCCTCGATCGCGATTGGGGTATCATCATCGAAAGTAATGCCCGCCGCTGCTGCCAACTCTTCAGTATCATTTTGACTGGGCATGGCAGTGGTGCCGCCAACTGCTTCATCGCCATTTACCTCATCTCGATAAGCATCGTCGTCATCCAGCTCTCGATCTGTTAATGAGTCCAATTGTGGATCTTTCATATTACTCTTTCCTGACAGTTAAACTGCCAATAGCCAATCCGATCGCTTTTAGCATATCGGAATCGCTCGCTAAAGTTATCTGCCTTTGGGCAGAACCAAATAATCCCTATTCCCGATTAACTGTGCTGTTAGTGAAGCCGTTGAAGAATTGGTATAACCCCCAACTCCCAACTCCCAACCCCATTACACCAATCCTAGTTCCCGTTTGAGTAAATTGATAGATTTAACACCGATATAGCTTTCGCTTTCGACGACTTGGGGAATGCGGATTAAATCGTCACCAGCAGCCTCGATCGCTTCATGAACGATATTTAGACTGGCTTTGTCGCTAATGATGGTGTGAGCGCGACGGATGGTGGCATTGAGCTTATAATTGTCCTTGGTTTGACAAGCCATTACTAATAGATCTTCGCCGCGCATACTGTGTACCATCATCTCGGCAACGGCGAGAATGCCCCCACTGAGGCTGACGATCCCGACATAACTATTTGTAGGCAGAGTTTTAATTAAAGCTAGTTCTTTTTCGTAGTCTTGGAGATCGACGGGAATCACGCGGATCGATCGAGGTGCGACTACTTCGCTAGCGGCTAATTTGGATTCGACACTACCGATATGATAGCGACTGGTAACGACTGTCGCTGCACGAGATTGGGCTAGCTGGGCTTCGAGTTTATCCAATGTCACTAACTGAACGGGAATACCTAACGATTGTTGTAACTCTTGGAGCATCAATTCTCCAGCCCCAGCATCGTTTCTGGGCACTGTCACGAATACCCTGGCACTACATCGCCACCGCCAATCAATTTCGGTCAAAAATAATTCCCGCGCCTGGTTGAGCGAATAACCTTGGGCGAGTAAGGTATTGAGACTTTGGGAGACTAAATCGAGAGCTGATAGACGCGGATCGATCTGCGAATCGACTACCAGATGATTGCTTTCATGTCCTAAAGATCGGACATATATCCCCGAACCAGGAACGGATTCGACTAAGCCAGTATGTTCGAGTTGACTGTATACTTTACCGATCGTGTTACGGTGCAATCCCGTCTGCATCGCTAATTGGCGCGTACTCGGCAATCTATGTCCGGGCGAAAATTGGCGAGAGGCGATCGCAAACAACATTTGATCGTAGAGTTGTTTAGATACGGGAATTTCACTATCGGTTTGAATATGGAATTGCATCGGTAAATCGGTTGACAGTTGGTAGTTGCAGCTTGCACCGCTAGAGAAAACTCTAGCTAGCAAGACAGTTGCCATAAATGTTAGAGAGAAAACCTCTAAACTACTGACATACTCCAAGCCACTTCTGTCAGAAATCTATAATTTGTTCGCCTTACGTTCTCAGGATACCCTGACGATCGACTCAGGTTAAGATCGAGAGTATTTTACTCCCATCTACAGCACTGTCTTAAGTCAACTTCACTCTTTACTCGATCGATTCCGATAAGCGAGCATTCTTTTAATTTACCTCCCAACTCCCAACTAACTCCGCTGTTGCCTACGCACTTCATACAGCATGAGAGCCGCCGCCGTACCGACATTTAATGATTCTACAGTCGCAGACATCGGGATCTTCACCTGAAGATCGGCTAAGGCTGCCAAATCTGGACTCAAACCCGCGCCTTCATTACCCAATAAAATTAGCGTTGGCGATCGCAAATCGACATCCCAGTAGCTAGTCTCTGTATGGGAAGTCGTCGAAATTACTCGTACACCCTGCTGTTGATAACTCTTAACCAGTTCTACAAGATTGTCACTAACGCCCATCGCCAGCCGAAACCATTGTCCTGCTGAGGCGCGGAGTACCTTGGGATTGTCTAAATCGACGCTATCGTGACTCACCCACAAGCCATCGACACCAGCCGCTGCTGCGGTGCGAATGATGGTACCTAAATTGCCAGGATCTTGAATGGTGGCTAAGACGAGCGTTAAATTTGCCCGCAGTGGTGGTTTGGCAAATGCCAATCGCGGTGCTGTCGCGATGATGCCATCGGGATTGACGGTTGTCGCGATCGATTTGATGACTTCATCACCGACCAATTCTAATCGATCGCAACTATCGGAGACGATCGACCATAATTCGGGATGACGCTCCTGCCAAGTGGGGGTGCAGCAGACAGTCTCCAAGGGATAATTGACGGCGCAAGCTTCCTGAATTAAATGGGTGCCCTCTAGTAAAAATAACTGCGTTTCTCTACGCTCTTTGGGATTTTGGAGTTTCTTGATTTGCTTGATGAGCGGGTTTTGAGTACTGGTTAACATAGCTTGGGAGTTGGGAGTTGGAAGTTGGGAGTTGGGAGTTGGGAGGTGGGAGTTAGGAGTTGGGAGTTGGGAGTGTGCCGAAAGACTAATCCTGTCAATCCTTTCATCCGGTAAATCCCGATAAGAGTTAGGAGGGATGAGAAATAATATAAATCGGCCAACACCGAATGTTGGTGTTGGCCGATTGTAGAAGTTAAGAGTAAAAAATATGCGCGACCCGAGACTCGAACTCGGAAGTCCTTGCGAACACTAGAACCTGAATCTAGCGCGTCTACCAATTCCGCCAGTCACGCAAACTTGAATGGTTTTTCAACCAGCTACTTATTATCTGAGATATTTTGTGTATTTGTCAAGGTCTGTTAGCTTTAGTGTTTTTTTAGTGGTAACTTGCTGGCAATTCCATCACAGCCGCCAGGAATTGTCGAGCGAGATTTTTCGCCACACCACATGCAGCAATATTTGCGTTGTTCTTCCGACATTTCTTGGACGTTAGTAAAGTCGGCATTTTCGACCACCGCACCTGTAAATTCACCCGTTGTATAGTTGGGAATTTCGTTGCGGCTGCGAGGGCTGGCAAGTTCGGCAGTGCCATAAAACAAGCGCGTACCTTTAACATCAGCACCGCTCAAGTTAGATTCATATAAGATGGTGCGCGAAAAGTTGGCTTTGACGAGATCGCAGCCGCTGAGATTAGCACGAATTAAATTGGCATCGCTGAGATCCGTCCACCGGAGATCGGTTTGGGCGACATCGGCACCCGCGAGCATTACCCCCAAATCGATTACTCGCACTCCATGCAACCGATCTTCATCGTAACCGCCATCGCCATCCAAAATTGCTCTGCCCAACCTGCGATCGCGTCGGAGTGGCGTTAGCAGCTTAGACTGAGATAAAAATCGGAGCACCTTGGCTTTACCTGCGGCATCGATACTGCCGAGCAACGCTGCCGTGCGTCCGGCTGCAAAGGCTTGTTCTTGCGGCCAATCTTCGAGGAAACCATCATCATCTAATACCAGATCGGAGATCCCCTGAAAATAGGTATCGATCGTCTGCTGTTGGGTGAGGACATTCTGTTGGGTAGTCAGCCGATTTTGCTCGATCGTCAGATCGCGCGAGATAATATACTGTCTCCAAGCAATATATACTGCTAGGATAGCAATCAAAATCTGACCGAATGCGCCACCCCATTCGCCCGATGCACCAACAGCATTCCAATCGATGCGATCGGAAAAACTACTGACATACTCAAAAAATTCTAAAATCTGGAGCAAGCCCACCAGCGCGATCGTGACGGTAATCGAGGCGACTAATTGTAATCTTTGCGCTGGCGACAGCGAATCTAGCAATTCCTGTCGAACGCCTCGATAGATAATTGGAAGAGATAATACTAGTGCGATCGCACAACCTGCTGCGGCAATCCAGGTGTTATTGAGCCATAATCCGAACACCATAATGGCGATCGCTATCAGATTTCCCCAGATTGTCATGTTCTATGCAGAATACCTAGTTTATAAGGTCAAAATATTTCGATATTTTAGACTATATCATGTCATAATAACATTTTTTGTTCGTATTGAAAGGATTAGTTTTTAAAAGATGCAGAAAATTATATTTAAGTTATTGGGTGTACTTTTAATTGCGACGATCGGCGGTGCCTATTATGTCTGGCAAGAAGCAATTAAAATACCAGAAGAATACAACCAAGCTAGTGCTGAGGACAAAGCAGATAGTCAATCTCTACCATTGCAGCCAAGTCAAATTACCGAAAGAGCCGCTGAGAGTCAGAAAAAGATCGTAGCTCCGATCGAGCGCGCCAAACCGGGCGAAAAAGTCAATGTCAAATTAAGCGATCGAGATCTCAACAATTTAGTAGTAGCTAAAATCGCTAAGACTCAGCAAAGTAAGCAAGTTCCTGTTGGGATTAAAGGAATTAGAACCAATATTAAAGACGGCAAGATTTATACAGGTGCGATGGTTAATTTAGACCAGCTAGTCCGCAATAGCAATCCCGGCAGTCAAACGGCTGCTTTGGGCAAAATTACCAACAAATTAACTTTTTTGAAAGGTCGAGATGTGTATGTTGGCATTGTGGGCAAACCAACAGTCGATGGCAGTCAAATTAAGTTTGCTCCAGATACTCAAATTAAGATCGGTAATATGAACTTTACCATTAACCAGCTCGCTGAAAATCTCGGCGTAGCCCCAGCAAAACTTCAACAAGCGATCGATCTCCAGATTCAACAACAGAATTTTAAAGTCAATCGCATCAATGTCGAAAATAATGGCCTCGCGATCGAAGGAGCGAAGAAGTAATTGAGAATTGAGAATTGAGAATTGAACGCTATCCACTATTCACTACCCACTATCCACAAGAGCAACTACGCTAAAGATACTGGTGGCATTTAACGTGGCGCGCGAATAGAACTATAATAGGCGGTTGGCAAGTCTATCTATAATTTATTTAGGAGTTCACGGTGGAACGGACATTTATTGCGATTAAGCCTGACGGCGTTCAACGTGGGTTGGTTGGTGAAATCATTGGTCGTCTAGAAACTAAAGGCTTTACCCTCGTTGCCTTAAAATTATTGCACCCCAGCCGCGAACTAGCCGAACAGCATTATGCAGTTCACAAAGAAAGACCTTTTTTCAGCGGTTTAGTTGATTTTATTACGAGTGGGCCAGTAGTAGCAATGGTCTGGCAAGGCGATGGCGTCGTCGCTGCATCGCGGCTGACGATCGGTGCTACCAATCCTTTAGTATCCCCTCCAGGAACGATTCGCGGCGATCTCGGTATCAATATCGGACGCAACCTGATTCATGGTTCCGACGCAGTTGAAACTGCTCAAAGCGAGATTGCACTGTGGTTCAAGGAAGAAGAATTAGTCAGTTGGACGCCTACAATTTCGCCTTGGTTGTCAGAATAAACAACGACTGAAGTCGTCGCTAGTGTTGCAAAGTGCCTACGCAGACTGAATACAAATGTGTGTTGGCGATCGTTAAATCGTTCCGTTCTGATGACGTCTCAAATTTATTTGAATGTGTTGTCAGTTCGGAACTAAAAAATCATTCGTAGATCCCGAATCCAAAAATAAGCTGTATAGTCTGCGTAGGCAGACTTTGCAATACTAGCCGCGACTTCCAGTCGCTAGGCTAGACGGGTTTTGATTTCATCTACCCCTGAATCCTACTCGCGATCGTCTCAGGCTGAATCGCTGACAAAATTACATGTCCCGAATCCATAATTAATACCGCACGCGTCCGTCGTCCGTAAGTACCATCAATTAATTGTCCGCGTTCTCTGGCTTCGCTAATATTCCGCTTAATTGGAGCCGAATCGGGACTAACGATCGCGACAATGCGCTGTGTCGAGACAATATTTCCAAAACCTACATTAACCAATTGAACATTCATTGTGGATAGTGGATAGTGAATAGTGGATAGTCAATTCAAGGCAATGCTGTAATTAATAATTACGATCGAAAATTAGCACCCCACTGTCTTGTCTTGTCTTGATTCGCTATCCACTATCCACTTTTCACTATCCACTAAACTTAGATGCAACAGGTTGACTTCACGACATTAACAGCCGCAGTACGGGAGTTACAACCAGATTGGATACCCGCACGCGTCGAAACTGTCTACCAACGCGATCGCTACACCCTCGCGCTCGGATTGCGTACCCTCGACAAACGTGGCTGGATCGCCATCTCCTGGCATCCTCAAGCCGCCCGAATCGTGTTGACCGATCCCCCACCCCGAATTCCCGATACGTTCACCCTCAGCCAGCAATTGCGCTCTGTCTTGGGAGGACTGGCAATGACGGGGATGGAAATGCCAACGCCGTGGGAAAGATTGGTACGGCTGACATTTGCCACCAGACCGGGGGCTGAGGCCCTGTATTATTTATATGTAGAACCGATCGGCAAATATAGCAATCTTACCCTGACAGATGCGGATAATTTAATTATTACCACCGCACATCAAGTTAGCAATAAACAGTCTAGCGTGCGGACGATCGAAACTGGCAGACCTTACGAAGTACCGCCATCTTTAACCGATCCGATGCCCAACTTGGAGGAACCGCTCGATCGCTGGATCGATCGAGTCAGTTTGATTCCTGACAAGCTCAATCTGCGACTAGTCAAGAGTTATCGCGGCTTGAGTACGATTCTGGTTAACGAAATAATTGTCGCCGCCGCACTCGATCCGATCCAAACTACCGATACTCTGTCTCGATCGGACTGGGAAAAGTTGTTTGAATACTGGCAAAAATGGCTCAGAACCCTCGATCGAATTGAAGGATATACATTTCATCCATATCTAAAAACTAACGGCTTTAGCGTCCTGGGATGGGGCATTGGTACTCCGGTAGCTACAGTCAACGCAGCGATCGAGACTTACTATACACAGATACTCGATCGAGAAGCATTTACTCAACTCAAGCATCAACTCACCCAAAAGTTAAGCACGATCTTAGCTAAGTTACGCCTTAAAGCTAATACCTTTACAACCAAACTGCAAGAGTCAACGGGAGCCGATGAATACCGCGCAAATGCCGATCTATTAATGGCACATCTTCAGGACTGGCAACCAGGAATGAAACAAATTATTCTCAATGATTTTGAGACAGGAGAGCCAATCAAAATCAAACTCGAACCCGAAAAAAATGCTATCCAAAATGCTCAGTTCCTCTACAAACGCCACCAGAAACTCAAACGCGCCAAACTAGCTGTAGATCCCTTACTTGCCGAAGTTCAAGCCCAGATCGATTACTTAGAACAAGTTGAAGAAAGCATTCTCCAAACAGAAGAAGACATCAAAAATAACGTCCGCGAAATGCTGCAAACGCTGTTAGAAATTAAAGAAGAATTAGTTAATACTGGATACTTCCCTACACCAGATCGATCCACCAAAGCCGAACTAGCAGAAACAAAACCCCGCGTACTGAAAACTCCCAGCGGATTTGAACTTTTAATCGGACGCAATAATCGCCAAAACGATTTACTTACCTCTAAAATTGCCACAGACTACGATCTCTGGTTTCACGCCCAGGAAATAGCAGGCAGTCATGGATTATTGAGGATTGCGCCCGGTGCTGTAGCTCAGGAAGAAGATTTACAATTTACGGCTAATGCGGTAGCTTACTACAGTCGCGCCAGACAAAGCCAAGCAGTTCCGGTCGTATATACCGAACCCAAATACGTCTATAAACCTAAGGGTGCAAAACCTGGAATGGTCGTCTACAAGCACGAGCAGATTATTTGGGGACATCCGCAGACTCTAGATGCCAGTGTGGATCCAGCGTACCCATAAAGTGGCGCAATGCAGGCAGATTCCCCACATACTTATCTAGCTCCATAAGTATTAATCTCAACGTTTTACTTTTTATTAATTACAATAATTTCTTGTGGCTCTTTTTTTTGTTATAAGTTTGATTGTAACCCAATGGACATTTCTTTGTAACTCTGGTGATTTCTAAATCGCTTGGCAACGTCACATTCTTTTCGCCCTCACACACAAAAGATATTGTTTCTAGATACTGCCATTTAAAGTTAGTTGTGCGATCGGCATTATTAGGTTTAGATCTCAAGATTTTAATAACACCAAAAGCAGAGTAAGATCCAGCGTCAGGAAACCAAACAACAGATATAATCAGTCGATCTTGACTCGGCTTGATTCTTATTGAGTAATTGTTAGACTTTTTTTCATAATCACTTAAGTAAACGTTTGAATTTGTCGAAAAGCTTTCTGTTTCTTTATATAGTTTTAGCTCCTTATGGATAACACGACGTACCTTTGATTCGGGAGATTCTACCGCTCTCTCCCTTAGTGGGATGTCATTGGATCTTGGATATGGCAACCAATGATATGCAAGCAAAAAAAATCCTGGTACTATCCATGAAAGCAAGATAATTCTCGAAAAATCTTTTTTGTCAGATGGCTTGTAATTCATGTTTTCACAATCTATGTATTAATCAATATTGAATATATTTAAAACGAAAAAAGCAGATGAATTCAATCGAACTCACCTGCTTCAATTACCAATTAAATCCCAATCTGGAAATCACCAGAACTTAAACCAGTAACTCAATCCAACTTAGTAATCTGAACTGCACCAACCCCACTACCACCAGTTAGGATGTTATTACTAGCATTCCCAGGCATCGTGTTAGATAAATTTTAATAACCTAAAATCTAAAACCTAAAGCCCAAAGCCTAAAGCCTAAAGCCTAATCCGCTGGCTCGATCGTGCTAGTCAAACCGTGACTTTTGAGGACATCACAGTAGTGTTCGGCATGTTCTTGGTTGCAGGTAATTACGAGAGCCATTCCATATTGATGGGCTTCCATCATAATATTGATAGCTTGAGGTGCCGAGAGATTGGGGACGGTAGTTATCAACACCTCGACGACATGTTCCATCGCATTGAAGTTATCGTTGTGGAGCAAGACGCGATAATTAGGCGCGAGCTTACGGGCGGTTGAAGATTTTTCGATCGTTTCTGTATAGCTCATGTTCTCACAGTTGATAGTTGACAGTTGGTTTTCGATCGCTAAAGAGAGCGAACCCGACGCTCGTTACTACAAAGCAACTTATTTACTACCCTATTATTTTACCCAATTGACGATCGGATTTTAAGACCCAATGATTGATTTTTCCAACCAAGATCCCTTGAGTATCGCGCTTACCCTGTGGAATATCGGACTGGTTTCTGAGACAGCATTGATGGCGTGGGCGGATGCGATGATTCTCGATCGAGCGCAGCCATCCTACGATCTGCTCGAACTTGCTGCCAATGGTGCCAAATTATGTCTCCAGCGCGATACGATCGAGAGTCGTCCCCTTACCCTGACTTTCTTTGGAGAGTTTTGTTTGCGATCGCATCTGCTGGATTTGTCGTGCGATCGATCGGCGATTCAATTCATTGACTGGGTTTCGCGCAACTGCGGAGGAGCAGATCTCGAACATCCCGCATTGCTCTTAGCTTATCAACTCGACCATCTATACTACGATCTTGACGATTTGCCTGCGGCGATCGAGTTGCTAAGATCGGAAATGCCGCTATTATTACCAAGTTGTGAGCTAGTGGCATCTACATTTCTGGATCGAGTACCCGATTTGATGCTACTCGCACCCATAGGCGATGCCAACACGGGACAATCGGAACTGATAAGTGAAATCGATCGACATCCGATCGATCTCACCCCAGCAGAAATTCGCCATCTCCTCAACTACACCGAAATCGAGCTACTACCGTTAATGCTGGCTGGATTCGAGCGTAACCCACAAGCGATGCTCGGCGGTTCGCTGCGGGAGTTGCACAACGCAATTGGCTATGCTGTCGCGCTCGAACTTCCCCACACCGAAATACAGCGTTATGTACATCTTTTTCATACCGTTGCGCTCTGCCATTTTCGGTTCGGTACGGGGGAAGAGCCGTTTACTGCGAATATCGATGGTAAGATGCTAGATTTCATACCAGAAGCCCATTCGGAGCGAATGGGAGTGGATACTTGGGCAGATGCCATTCATGCTTGTGCGATCGTTGGCGATCGCGATGGAATCCGTCTGCTGTCAACATTTGACGAAGATGTCTTCACGGATTCTGACGGTGCCTGCGCGCCATTCGATCTGGCTTATGATCGTTTGTGGGTAGATTTTAGCAATGGTGGGCAAAATACGGCAGCATTATTGGATTTGGCGATCGCACTAGCAGCGCAGGAAAATAGTCAAAGGAGACAATTTGTCAACTCGATCCGCTTACCCGAACTCCGATTGCTAGAAGCGATCGCGCGCGGAGATGCCCGATCTTTTAACGATCGACTATTAACTGCTCTCGCCGCTCACAAACAGTTCTGGAGCCAACCGAGTCATGCTTTGCTGCCTTCTGGTTGGTTTGCCTTCCCACTGCTGGCTGCTTGTGCGATCGCCAGAGATTGTCAATATTTTTCGATTGAAGTTAAATCTGATTATTTACCCCCATATTCCGCAGGTAAATCTATCAAGGAGAGCCATAGTTTGTTCTGGTTTAATAATTAAATCGATTAAAAAATAAACCTTAATTGTAGATCTAAATTAGAAGATTGTGGGTCGATGTCGATCGATTTAATAAATTCTCGAAAATAAAAGCGACGCTCGGATTCGGATAAATCTAACCAAAATTGGGGAATCGAAACAGCCTGAGCCAGAGATTGCAGATTGACAGGGGGAAAGGCGGCTAAACGACTCTGCAATTGAGAGATTTCTGTCTTGAGCTTATAAGTACGCAACTCGACAGTTTCGCGATCGAGTATGCCCGAATCGATCAGTTCTGGCAACTGCGCGATCGTTTGTTGCTTGTCTATAATATCTTGAGAAATTTTGGCTTTAAATCCATCCATATTTGGCATCCCAATCTGGTTCACAGCAATTGGTAAATCTTCGCAAATGCGATCGATAGTTGCATTCAAAACTCGCTCGTAGCGAATCGATTTACATTGGGGTTGACGCGTGCAACCAGTCGGACGTAAATATAAATATTTCTCCACCCGACGCGGAGCCGAGACGCTAGTAACTGTCATCGTTTGCTCGCAATGCTGGCAATTTACCAAACCAGCCAAAGATCTGGGTGCGCTTGCCGTGCGCGGTGGCATTCGCCGATTGCGCCGCAATAATCGATCGATCTGCGCCGCCTCATCCCGCGATAAAATTGCCGCGTGAGTGTCCGAAATTACCTCACCGTGGAGATATGCAGTATCGCCTCGATAGACGGGATTAGTGAGCCATCTTAGCCCCGTAGACGCTGAAATTTTCTTATTATATTTCTTCTCTAAATAGCGTACCGCACCCCGCAGCGAACCATAGATCGTAAATCGATCGAAAAAATCTTTGACTACTGGAGCGGCAGATTTATCGATCGTATACTTATCCTTACCCCGACGATAACCGTATGGTGCTTTTCCTGGCGGCGGTAAAGATTGTAAACGATTGCGAGCGTGTCCTTGCCGCATCCGCCGACTGATTTGGTTGGACTGAATTTTGTCGATGAGTTGTAAGAGATTTAATTGCGGGGCAATTTCAGTTTCGGTAGTAATTAACTCGATCCCTAGCTCTTGTAATTTCAAGAGTACTTGCCGCACATCGCGTACCGAATCGCCTAATTCATCCAATCTCCGCACTAATAAATAATCGCATGGTTCTAGGAGCAGATCTGCCAACAATCGATCGAGTTCGTACCGTTGTCCCAAATCCTGATACACTCGATCGATCTCCCATCCCCAAATCTCTACTCCTGGGGATTCTTCAATCAATGGATCGGTGTAGGTATAGGCAACAATTCGCATTTATAAAGTAGTAAGTTGAATATTTTCGCAGACTTACTCGATGTCTCACCTATATTTTAGTTTTCAGGTCATGAGGTTGGTTATATTAGGGAGCATCCCACTTTTATTTAGAGAATGAAAGAATAATCTCAAAATCTTGCTAAATATAGGTTTGACAGCTTAAAGGGGTGATAAGCACCCCTTTAGCTATTCATCATAAGGATAAATTTTATCTAAAAATTCTTCAAATGAGGATGATATTTCTGAAATCACCCCAGTAGAGTAGCTAACATCTACTACTGGTTGATTTGGCTTAGAAATTTCTATGTATATATAATTACCTCCCGCATCATTTGCTATTGGCAAAAAGACTCTGCTCAATAAATTGATAGTGGAAGAGCATATCTCTTCAAGATTATCAAATTCGTCAAATATCCAACTCTCAATTTGTCCCTCCCATTCCTCATGAGATTGAGAATTAATAAAAGAGTAACCAAAAACAATATTTTGAGACTGTCGATGCTCGATAAAATCCCAAAAACAGTTAGATATTTTATATCCTGTGCTTTGAAAGAATAGTTCTTTTATCTCTTCATTTATCTCTCTGTATTTTTCAAATCCTAGTTCGATTAGTTTATTCATTATTTTTTATTGTTAGCCAGTAGCCAGTAAGGTGGTTACTGCCAGCAGTAGTATGTAGGTTGGCTTGAGACGCAAAACCCAACAGTACTAACGTTGTATGTACTGACTCTTCAACATTTTTGCAGTCGAGATAGCAAAATAGTTGCCTGATTTTTAGGAAAGATCTCTAGATTTAGAGTGTCCTTCTCAAGGATTGAAGTCAAAACGTATGGAAATATATCTTCAGGAGGATCGTGATTTTCTAGCTGATCTATAAACCTTTCAACTTCACTAAGCATCGTAGCAAGCCCCTCAATATTAATAGAGCAGCATAGTTTCATTTCAAGTAAAATTAATCTATAAAATGAATTAAAATGCTCTTCTTGGCAATTTGAGAATCGCTCAATTGCATCGCGGTATTTACCCATATCATAAGCATTATGTCCTAAATACAGCCATGCAATTGAGTAATCTGCTTTTATCTCAATAGCTGCCAAAAGGGACTTCTCCACATTTGTGTAGATATTTCGATCGTTATTTCTATCTGGATATTGGTAATAAGTATATCCAAGCAGATATAAAAGTTCGGCTCTTTCACAAGAAGAACTGGAATACTCTGGAGCTAGGAGCAGACTCTGAATGTGACTGATGACTTCATCGATAGCTGAGAATCGATCGTCTCTGTCGGATCTGGGAATATCAATGATATTATCAATCTCTTCGTAAATACTCTCTGGGATTGGCATAGTCAACTATCAACTATTAATTATCAACTATCAACTAACTCAATCTATCCCTAAATAAGCCTCAATTACCCGCGAATCATTTTGAACGGTATTCGGCGTACCATCGACGAGATTGGTACCTTCTGCTAACACCCACACTCGATCGCATAAGGTCATGATTACATCCATATTGTGTTCGATAATTAGGAAAGTCAGACCATCTTTGCGCCATTTGAGAATGTGACCGCAAATATCTTCAATCAATCGCGGATTGACACCCGCCGCAGGTTCGTCTAATAAAATTAATTGCGGATCTGCCATCAGTGCGCGTCCGATTTCCAGCAGTTTGCGCTGTCCCCCCGATAGTCCTCCAGCGTAGTCGTTGGCTTTGGCACTCAACCCCACCGAAGTCAGGATCGACATGGCTTTATCCTTCAATTCTCGCTGCTGTGACTGCACTAACTTGGGTTGGAGCAATACTTCCCAAATCTTCTCACCCGCATGACCTTTGGCTCCTAAGAGCATATTTTCCATTACTGACATGCGCGATAGAGCCTTGGCAACCTGAAATGTGCGTACCATGCCTAATCTAGCGATTTGGTGAGGTTGCATAGTATGAATATCGCGACCGTTTAATTGAATTTGACCGGAATCTGGCCGAATAAAATTAGATAAAAGATTGAAAAAAGTGGTCTTACCAGCTCCATTTGGCCCGATTAAGCCAGTTATACTACCTGTGGCAACTTCGATTCCGGCGTGCTGAACTGCTTTGACACCACCAAAAGTTTTGCACAATCCGGTGGCAGAAAGTAATGGTTGGGTAGACATCGGTACGTAATTATTTTTCATCATAAATAGATAATATTCGCGATTTTTGATACTGACAAATTAACGGGAGTTTGCGGTATTATTTTCGATCGATGACTCCTAGCTTCGTTTAGGCAACGCCCTCAAATGAATTTGGGGCTAATAGCGAAAGTTCACTGAAGTGAACTAATAGATTTTTATGCTTCGACGATCGATCCACCCTACCAAGCCCCGATTGATGAGAAGCGTGAAATTAAATCCCCTCCTCGGAGGGGTGCCCGTAGGGCGGGGTGGGTAGATCTCGGCAGTAACGACAATATACAACTGCCAACTCCCAAACTATCTAATTATCGACCCAATGTTAACTCTTCCTTCTTACCTAAAATTCCTTGCGGACGCAATACCATAATTAACATCAAAACTAAACCGATAATCATCACCCGAAATGCACCTTGCTGAGTATCATCTAAACGCAAAGTTCTAAAAAACATCTTAAACAACTCATCGCGAGTGATTGTATTGTAACCCCAGAAAATAATTGCTCCAATAATCGTGCCGAGATTATTCCCCGAACCGCCGAGCATGACAATAATCCACGCATTAAAAGTAATTAACGGCTCGAAATTATCTGGGAAAACTGTAAATTGCCAAGCATAAAATGCCCCCGAAAGTCCAGCGATCGCGCCACCTAACATGAATGCTTGAAGTTTGTACCAAAAGACATTTTTACCCAAAGCTCTAGGGACTTCTTCATCTTCACGAATGGCTTTTAAGATCCGTCCCCAAGGCGAATTTACTAACTTCTCCATGCCGATATAGACGATCGCCAGTGCGGTTAAAGTTAGTAACATCAATCCAGCGCGCGGATCGTAAGTGTAGAGGGATAACGCACCGCAGACGTAGACAGTCAGTACAAAAGCACTCGCGATCGCGCCCCCGATATAGTGGTTGGGTTTATCTCGCATCCACAGCCATAATTTCCATAATGCTAGACCACAAATGGCTGTCAGCCAAATAATTAAACCGATTCTCGATGGGTAGTTGGGCTGGAAATTAAATGGTACGGGATAGCCCTGCACGCCGAAGGTACCTTTCGTCAGCCAAGCTTCATTTTTAGCCGCCAGTCGAACTAATTCCGATACCCCGATGGTGACGATACCTAGATAGTCTTCCCGCAACCGTAAGGTGGACATGCCAATGAGCAGTCCGAGGAGTGCGGATAGACAAATACCAACTAAAACCGCGATCGCGATCGGCACGCCCTGCATGGACAGTAACACGGTAGAATAGGCTCCGATCGCCATAAACGCGACATGCCCGAAATTAATCAGTCCCGTCACGCCCCATTGGAGATTTAATCCCAAACTAAACAGCGCGTAAGTAGCAGCAGAAATCGTCAAGAAGACAAAATAAATGACCATCAGGCACCAAATGATGAATTATCGATCGCAAAGGAAGACGATCGGGGAAAGATCGCGACGATCGTTTTAGCTGATGATACTTCTAACCGTTCTCGATCGCTAGTCTCTCAACAATACTCCAGCCTAAACATCCTATGCCATACGTGTTAATCATTCATGAAGTTGCCGACTACGATGCGTGGAAGCAGATTTTCGATAATGCTGCCGATCTGCGGCGGGAGGCTGGAGAGCGCGGCTATCAAGTCTTAAAATATGCCAACAATCCCAACAAGGTGGTACATTTCTCGTCTTGGACGTCTTTAGATAATGCGCGACAATTTTTTGAATCGCCTCAGCTCGCGAAAATTAGAGCTGAAGCAGGCGTTCAGTCTCCAGAATTTATTTATTTAGAACAATTAGAGTCGGGCAGTTTAGGGGATTAGGCTTTAGGCTTTAGGCTTTAGGTTTTAGGCTTTAGGTTTTAGGTTTTAGGCTTTAGGCTTTAGGTTTTAGGCTTTAGGTTTTAGGCTTTAGGTTTTAGGCGGGTAAAGGGTAAGGGCTGATTAATCGTGCGGATGTTGGGTTGGGCAAAGCGACACCCAACCTACAAAATGTTTAAATAT
>NZ_PVWO01000211.1 GCF_003003845.1 Chamaesiphon polymorphus CCALA 037
ACCCATTCATTACCCATTACCCATTACCCATCCACTCATCCACTCATTCACCCATTTCCTAAAAAGACCCATTCCCTCGTAAAATAGTTGAGACAAGAGCTGTATAGATTGTCCCTCCATCCTCTAGCACCAATGACCAGTCACCAGGAAATTTCTCCCACTGCTACCTTCGATCTGGTAGCTTATCTCACCGAGCGTCAGCCACAGATCGAAGCAGCCTTAGACGCGGCGATTCGTCCTGGCTACCCAGACACGATCTATGATGCGATGAGGTACTCCTTACTGGCTGGTGGTAAGCGGCTGCGCCCGATGTTATGCCTTGCTAGTTGCGAACTGATTGGAGGTAGTATCGATTCAGTTATGCCGATGGCTTGCGCGCTGGAAATGGTTCACACAATGTCGCTAATCCACGACGATTTACCAGCAATGGATGATGATGATTATCGGCGGGGTAAGCTGACAAATCATAAAGTTTATGGCGAAGATATTGCGATCCTCGCGGGGGATGGCTTGCTGGCTTATTCATTCGAGTATATCGCGACCCAGACTCAGGGCGTCAGTGCTGACAAAGTACTCAAAGCGATCGCGTATTTAGCTAAAGCTTCGGGTGCTAATGGTTTAGTCGGCGGACAAGTAGTCGATCTCGAATCCGAAGGTAAACCGGATATATCTGTCGAAACACTCACTTACATTCACAATCACAAAACAGGTGCCCTGCTCAAAGCTTGTGTCGTCTGTGGGGCAATCCTCGCTGGAGCCACCGACACACAGCTCGAAAAACTCTCTAAATTCGCCCACAATATCGGGTTGGCATTCCAGATTATCGACGATATTCTCGATATCACCGCCACCCAAGCCGAACTGGGCAAAACCGCAGGCAAAGACGTTCAAGCTCAAAAAGCGACCTATCCCAAACTGTGGGGATTGGAAGAATCCAAACGCCAAGCTGATAAACTAGTAGCAGAAGCTAAAGCTATTTTGGCTGAATTTGGCGATCGAGCGCGTCCGCTCCAGGCTCTTGCCGACTACATTACCGATCGCAAAAATTAACTTAGCTCCGTTCCAATACCGCCACCGATTAAAATCGGGGCTAATGATGCTAAGTCCGCCTACTCGGACTGGATTTCCTAGTCCGAGTAGGCGGACTTAGCATCACGAGCCGAGACTTCCAGTCTCCAGTCAACTTTTATCCCGTTGGCGTAGCCGCTCAAACAGGATCGACGCAGGTTAATTTAGCTATTGAAACGAGCTGTTCGATTCTAATTCTTACTCTCAAATAGCTCTGTTCTATGGTACTTATTAGATATTGCTTCAGTTGTTTACTTATTCTAGGTTATTTACGTGGTTAGTCAGACAACCTCTGCGATCGATGACATCAGTCAGATTCTCGATAACCGGATTTTACTAGTGGCGGTGGCCGCTCAGGTTCTCAAACTGATTATCGATACGATCCAAAATGGTAAATTTAGCGTCCAAGTTTTGACAACTACAGGTGGAATGCCCAGCGCGCATTCTGCGCTAGTTACCGCTCTAGCTGCTGGCGTCGGCGAAGTTTTGGGCTGGAAAAGTCCAGAATTCGCGATCGCGACAATTTTTGCGATCGTCGTCATGTACGATGCGGCTGGAGTTCGTCAAGCCGCAGGCAAACAAGCCCGTATCCTCAATCAAATGATGGACGAATTATTCTCAGAGGATCATAAGTTTAATGAAGAAAAGCTCAAGGAATTACTCGGACACACGCCAGTACAAGTAATCGCTGGCTCGATCTTAGGTGTGGTTGTAAGTTGGCTATTTTTAGGAATTGGGCAACTACCTTAAATAACCTGAATTTGGGATAAGCATATTGCGATTGACTATCGATCGATAAACATTAAGGTAGATATTCTGACGCAATCCTGGCCATGCTCTTCCCCAGTTTCGATCGATTCAGTCAGCTAGCCAGCGCAGGTAACTTTATCCCCCTGGATCGAGAATGGGTCGCCAGGATCGATCTGTCGATCGATAACCAGCTCGAAAAATTGCTGTCGAGCTGCAAAAAATCTAAAATAATTTGCTCGATAACTACCTCAGCAGGGACAATAAGATAGATATCCTGCCGCAATCCTTGCAAATGATTTTCCCCAGTTTCGATCGATTCAGTCAGCTAGCCAGCGAAGGTAACTTTATCCCCCTGTATCAAGAATGGGTCGCCGATCTCGATACTCCCGTCTCGGCATGGCATAAAGTCTGTGCGGGTCAACCCTATAGCTTCTTACTCGAATCTGTTGAAGGTGGAGAAACTGTCGGACGCTATAGTTTCCTGGGTTGCAATCCCTTATGGGTGCTAGAAAATCGCGGCGATCTCACCACGCAAACGCACCGCGATGGTACCGTCACAACATTTACAGGCGATCCGTTTCAGACGCTGGCTGACTGCTTAGAACCCTACAAACCCGTCAAACTCCCGCAACTCCCTGGCGGAATTGGGGGGCTATTTGGCTTCTGGGGCTACGAATTGATGAAATGGATCGAATCTAGAGTCCCCGTCCATCCAGCTACCGCTGACGACCTGCCAGATGGCTTGTGGATGCAGGTCGATCATCTAATCGTCTTCGATCGAGTCAAACGCAAAATTTGGGCGATCGCGTATGCCGATTTACAGGGTTGTCATGGCGATCTCGAACTTGCCTATACTCAGGCGTGCGATCGCATTAATACTCTCGTTGCCAAACTCCAACAACCGCTGATGCCCAAGTTTTTAGAGTGGACGCCACCCCAACCTAGTCCCCCGCTTACCGAACTTCCCGCCGCATATACCAGCAATACTTCCAAAGCGGAATTCTGCGCGAATGTAGAGAAAGCCAAGGCACATATTACTGCTGGCGATATTTTCCAAGTCGTCGTCTCCCAGCGGTTATCGACAGGTTATACAGGCGATCCGTTCGATTTATATCGCTCCTTAAGCTTGGTCAATCCCTCGCCCTATATGGCTTATTTTAACTTTGGAGATTGGCAGATTATCGGTTCTAGTCCCGAAGTAATGGTGAGAGCCGATCGTAATTATGATGGTACTCTCAAAGCCACCCTGCGCCCCCTCGCTGGTACCCGGCGGCGCGGACAAACACCCCAAGAAGATGAAGCTCTCGGAATCGAACTGCTCGCAGATACCAAAGAAGTTGCCGAACATGTAATGTTGGTAGACTTGGGGCGCAACGATTTGGGTCGAGTCTGTGCCAGTGGTACAGTGGTTGTCGATAAATTAATGACGATCGAGCGTTATTCCCATGTGATGCACATTGTCAGCAATGCTGTGGGACAACTCGCGCCGGGTAAAACCGCCTGGGATCTGCTCAAAGCCTGTTTCCCCGCAGGGACAGTCAGCGGCGCGCCCAAAATTCGCGCGCTAGAAATCATCCACAATTTAGAAGGCTGTCGGCGGGGTGCGTATTCGGGCGTCTATGGCTACTATGATTTTGAAGGACAACTGAATACGGCGATTACCCTGCGCACGATGGTAGTGCGTCCTGACGGAAAAGGAGATCGTATCGTGTCCGTGCAAGCTGGTGCGGGATTGGTTGCCGATTCCGATCCAGTAACAGAATATGAGGAAACCTTAAATAAAGCCAGAGGTTTGCTCGAAGCAATTCGCTGTTTGGTAACGCGGGAATAGTCGATCTCGATCGACTAACTTATTTTGAGGGAGCGACGAAGATGAAACCAAAAGCGTTTTCTTACTCCCTCAAAAGAGCATTAAATTATAATCTAGCATTGGTGACAGCTTCAAATACCTTCATCAGATGACGGCTACCGATCGGTTGCGATTGGATTTAGGCAGGGAGTTTTATAATGGCTACAATGTTACGTTCGTTCCAACCAAGATGACACCAGCCGAACTCCATAAAGATCGCAATGTTTGATGATGTTTTGATAGATTTTGCTAATGAACGCTGATGACATTTCCCCAGTCATTGCAATCATTTTTCCAAGGATAGATGCAAGTTCGTGAGTGCAAATAGTAATAAAATAAGCTATGGATTGGGAACGATCGTATCCTCTCAATTGAATAGAATGACGGTGATGTAAATCCGGATTATATTTCATATCAAAAAAATCGATCGTCGATCGTCTAACCGTCAACCATTTGTAGGGGCGGGTATATGCTAATAAATATTGCCGTGCGATTTATACCCAAACAAAACCCGCCCTCCCCACTAGCAACCACCAGATCGCATCCATTCTACAGCGATCGAATGTGTAATTTGTCGATCTAGTCTAGCCATCGACAGATCTAGAGCCTAAAGATGTGTTAAAACATAGGTTTGTTCTACTTTGAACCAATAGCTCTACCCTATGTCTGCAAACGACCAAGACACTATTCGCATCCGTGGTGCCAAACAACACAACCTCAAAAATATTAGTTTAGAGCTACCACGCGATCGCTTAATCGTGTTTACAGGTGTCTCTGGTTCGGGTAAATCGTCACTGGCATTCGATACCATCTTTGCGGAGGGACAGCGGCGGTATGTAGAGTCGCTGAGTGCTTATGCGCGGCAATTTTTGGGGCAATTGGACAAGCCAGATGTCGATGCGATCGAGGGTTTGAGTCCAGCAATCTCGATCGATCAAAAGTCTACTTCTAATAATCCTCGCTCGACTGTCGGCACGGTGACCGAAATTTACGATTATTTTCGGTTATTATACGGTCGTGCGGGTACGCCCCATTGTCCGCAGTGCGATCGATCCATCGCCCCACAAACGATCGATGAAATGAGCGACAGGATTCGCGCTTTGCCCGAACGGACTAAGTTTCAGATTTTAGCACCAATCGTCCGGGGTAAAAAAGGAACTCACCAGAAAGTAATTTCTAGTTTGGCATCCGAAGGCTTCGTGCGGGTGCGGGTAAATGGCGAGATTCGCGAATTAGCCGATCGCATTGTCTTAGATAAAAATCAACATCACACGATCGAAATTGTGGTCGATCGATTGGTTAATAAAGAAGGCATCGAATCGCGATTATCGGATTCTTTAACTACTTGTTTGCGACATGGCGAAGGGATAGCCACTATTTCAATTATTACCGACGAAGGTGCCGAAGTAAATCCAGATTTACCCACAGAATTAGTTTTTTCTGAAAAATTTGCCTGTACCGAACATGGCGCGGTAATGGAAGAATTATCGCCCCGATTGTTCTCTTTTAACTCTCCCTATGGGGCTTGTCCGGCTTGTCACGGCATCGGTAGCTCGCGCACCTTCGATCCAGACCTAATTATTCCCGATCCGGCTGCGGCGATTTATCACGCGATCGCGCCGTGGTCGGACAAGGATAATTCTTATTATTTATCGTTATTATATAGCTTGGGTCAAGCCGCTGGATTTGCCCTCGATACCCCGTGGCAAAAACTCACTCCCGAACAAAGAGCGTTAATTTTAGAAGGTCGAGATGAGCCGATTTGGATGGAAGATATCGGTGAAAATCGTCGCTTTCGCGGAGTGATTAAAATTCTCGACAGGCAATACAATGATGCCTCAGAATTGCAAAAACAAAAGCTCGACCAATACCTGACAGACAGACCCTGCGAAGCTTGTGGCGGCAAACGGTTAAAAGCCGAAGCTCAATCGGTAAAGTTAGGACAATATGGCATTCTCGATTTTACCAGTACCGCGATCGATGAATGTTTGGACAGACTCGATCGATTAGTATTGACTGAAAAACAACTCAAAATCGGTGAATTAGTCCTCAAAGAAATTACTGCCAGACTGCAATTTTTACTCAACGTCGGTCTAGATTATCTTACGCTCGATCGCGCCGCGATGACCCTCTCCGGCGGCGAAGCCCAACGAATTCGCCTCGCTACCCAAATCGGCTCCGGTTTGACAGGCGTCTTATACGTCCTCGACGAACCGAGTATCGGTTTGCACCAACGTGATAACGGACGACTATTAAATACTCTTACCAAATTGCGCGACTTGGGCAATACCCTCATCGTCGTCGAACACGACGAAGACACTATCCGCGCCGCCGACCATTTAGTCGATATCGGCCCTGGTGCTGGCGTACATGGTGGTAGTATCGTCGTTGAGGGCGATTTAGATGCACTCCTCAAATCCGAAGATTCGATTACAGGTGCTTATTTATCTGGACGTGTAGGTATCGAAACGCCAGCAGCACGACGCGAAGGCAACGGACGCAGTTTAATTCTCAAAAATGCCCACCGTAACAACCTCAAACATCTCGATGTCGAATTCCCGCTCGGTAAACTCGTCTCCGTCACAGGCGTATCCGGTTCGGGCAAATCTACCCTGATCAACGAACTGCTCCACCCCGCCTTACAGCACCATCTCACCAAACGGGTACCCTTTCCCAAAGATGTCGATGAGTTGCAAGGTATTAGCGCGATCGATAAAGTCATTATCATCGATCAATCCCCGATCGGGCGCACTCCTCGATCGAATCCCGTCACCTATACAGGCGTCTTTGACACCATCCGCGAAGTCTTCACCCAAACCATCGAAGCCAAAACGCGCGGCTATAAAGCTGGACAATTTTCTTTCAACGTCAAAGGCGGACGCTGCGAAGCCTGTAGCGGACAAGGCGTCAACATCATCGAAATGAACTTCCTCCCCGATGTCTACGTCCAATGCGACGTCTGCAAAGGCGAACGCTACAACCGCGAAACCCTCCAAGTTAAATATAAAGGTAAATCGATCGCCGATGTCCTAAATATGACCGTCGAAGAAGGCTTAGGCTTCTTTGAGAATATCCCCCGCGCCGCCACCCGCCTGCAAACCCTCGTCGATGTCGGCTTAGGCTACGTCAAACTCGGACAAACCGCCCCCACCCTCTCCGGCGGCGAAGCCCAACGCGTCAAACTCGCCACCGAACTATCCAAACGCGCCACGGGTAAAACCCTCTATCTCATCGATGAACCCACCACCGGACTCTCATTCTACGACGTCCACAAGCTCCTAGACGTCCTGCAAAGACTGGTAGATAAGGGCAACTCCATCATCGTCATCGAACACAACCTCGACGTGATTCGCTGCTCCGATTGGACGATCGATCTGGGGCCAGAAGGTGGTAATAAAGGAGGAGAATTAGTCGCAGTAGGGACGCCGGAGGATGTGGCTAAAAATTCTAAATCGCATACAGGGAAATATCTCAAGCAAGTACTGAAACAACATTCAGCAACGGTGAAAGTTTAAATTATCCCCGATCGACAGTAATGTTACCATTTTCAATAGCAGCATTATGAAGCCCGAACTTTTTCAAGAAGTAATTATAAATCGCGACTTTCCTGAATATAAGATCGCCAAAGGAGATGTTGCGATATTGAATGACTTTGTTACCGATCCTGCGGGGGAAGAAGACTGCGTGCTGGAGATCTATACTGCGGTGGGTACTTTTGTGATGCTAGTGACTTTACCTGTAGAAAATATTGAGCCTTTAAAACCTACAGATAGACTATCTGTGCGTAGTTGCACGAGTGCGTAAATACAATCGATAAATTTGATTTTCAAACTTACAATATCTTTAACTCGCTTGTTTTGAAGGTGAGTTTGCCGAGTCGTAAAGGTATTGTTGATATTTATTAGCAACTGAGGTTGCTAACTCGCTCATCTGCCTAGCTTTCTCTTCTGCCAGTTTAGCTAGTTCTAGTGCTTCTGCCAGTTTAGCCTGTTGTTGTGGACTTAACGATCCCTCGGTCATGATAAATCCTCCAAAATTTTGACTGCTCTCATCACCAACATTTTAGTTTCTAATGCTCGACCTAGCAACTCTCCTAAATCCTCGGCGGCTGCTTGGACGATTTCACTAGGAATCTGTGGTGGCGAGATGCTATCGATCGCTATTTGAATCCTCCTTTTTACATTGTCTCGAAATAATAATGAGTTATTAAGAGTCGATAACAACTGAATTAAAATAGGATTCTCATAAAAAAGAGGTAACAATCCTCTAACTATCTCAAGACCCCTATTAGCCTCACTCTCAATTAGATCTAACTCTTGATTCAATCTTTCAATTATTTCTAATATTTGTGGAGGAAGACTCATACATCAAAATCGTCTGAAATTTTGTGTTAATCTTAACATAATAAGAGACAAATCTAGTCGCAAAACTTTATTATAAGTAGCCAGCTCCAAAAGAGATACCTCTAAAGATCTGAAATCGATTCTATCGTGGAGCGTCCGCATTGCGGAGTTGTGTTCATGATGCAATAAGAAGATTGAAGATAATTCAAGCTTAACACTCTCATATCTTGGCGACAAAAGCTAAATCAGAACCAGTATAAAGTAGATGAAATCTAGGAATTGACAAAAACTTAAGCGGTGGGCACTGCCCACCATTTTACTGCAAACCCTCGTCGATGTCGGCTTGGGCTACATGAATCAGTAGATAAACAATTTAGATTCATCACATTCATCCCAGATTAGGAAAATAAAATTATGAAGCCTGAACTTTTTCAAGAAGTAATTATAAATTGCGACTTTTCAGAATATAAGATCGCCAAAGGAGATGTTGCGATATTGAATGACTTTGTTACCGATCCTGCGGGGGAAGAAGGCTGCGTGCTGGAGATCTATACTGCGGTGGGTACTTTTGTGATACTAGTGACTTTACCTGTAGAAAATATTGAGCCTTTAAAACCTACAGATAGATTATCGGTTCGTAGTTGCGTGAGTCTAACCCCTATTTCCTAATCTTATGGGTGGAAATTTATTCAATCGCGGTCGGATCGATCGAGATCGCTATTTAGACATCGAAGCTGACATTCGTACCTATCTCGATCGGTATTTGGGCAGCGATCGCTATCGCATTCCCGGCTATTATGGTGATAAATCAGATTTTGGCGACTTAGATATTATCGTTTGCCTCGCTCCTGGCGATAATTGGCAGCAAATTCGCCAGACGATCGTTAACGACTTAGATATTATTGAATTTAAAGCTGCTGGGAGCGTTTTCTCGACACTATATCGAGATTTTCAGGTCGATTATTTTACCGCTAGTTCGCCATATTTTGAAAGCACTTATAATTATCTATCATTTAACGATCTGGGCAACTTAATTGGTAAAATATGCCGTCGCTTCAATCTTAAATATGGCGAGCGGGGACTGAGTTATATCTACCGTTATCATAATGGTAATTTTCAACAGGAAATTGAATTAACCCAAGATTTTGCAGCTATTTGTCGGCTGTTGGAATTAGACTATGGTAAATGGCAAGCTGGCTTTGCCGATATTACCGAAATTTTTGAGTGGACGATCGCTTGTCCCTATTTTTCGATCGCACCCTATATCAATCGGTCTACTTCTTTAGAACGGCGTGTCAAGGAGAGATCGACCATTCAAAGTTTCCTCGACTATCTCGATCGACATCAAATTACGAAAAAATACCAATATCTCGACAATCGCGATGATTATCTACCGTGGATTGCGGCTAATTTTCCCGCAGCTAATTTA
>NZ_PVWO01000212.1 GCF_003003845.1 Chamaesiphon polymorphus CCALA 037
CCCTACGGACACCCCTGTCTTGTCTCGCTAAACCCTCTCCTTCTCTACGCCAACGCGTAGCGTCTGCCTGTGCCTACGGCAGGCTATCGCCAACGCAGAGGAGGGGATTTTCGACCCCAGCCCTCCTGCCTTTATAAGGGGGGTTGGGGGGTACACCAACCGCTAACGAAGTCTAGCGGAATTGTATATAAAGGGTAGCCCCCATTCAAACTTACCCAATACCGTCACAGAATAAAAAAGGTAACTACTAATGCTATTAATCCTGGAACAAATTAAAGAGATCGATCCTGAAAGTACCTGGCTAGAAATCGCGCCAACAGATATCGAACAAGCCCAGCCCGATTTCCAACTTTATGCCAATGATACCGGATTACATCATGCGCGACTAAATCGATTGTGCTTAAATAAATTTCAGACTTGGTTAACAGCAGGAGAAGTTGCTAATCGATCGAGCTTTTCTGAAACAGAACTTCCTGCAATGTGGGATCTAGTACTCGGCGTAGCCATTGATATAGGTAAAACTAGAGTTATATTAGTTCCTACCGAATTACTCGATCGCAGTGAATTACGAATCCCTCAAGAATGGGTGGATTTACCCAATTGGTTGGGTGATTACTATCTCGGCGTACAAATAGATTTAGAATCTAACTTAATGAGTATTTGGGGCTTTACATCCCATAGATTCCTTAAAGAAAGAGGACAATATAATGCACTCGATCGCACTTATAGTTTGGATAGCGATTTCTTAGTCAACAATCTCGATCTACTCAGTTTGGCTGAAGAATTAGAACTATCCGAACGCACTACTGTTGATGAATTACCGAGCTTATCTTTAGATACCGCCTTAGATTTAATTCGAGAATTGAGCGTGCCTTCACCCTACTCGCCGCGATTTAACATCGATTTCCCATCATGGGGAGCGATTTTAAATAATCCCAACTTGCGATCGCAATTATATTATACTCGCCTGAAGGAAACAGCCCAAATACGAGCAAATATCCAATCGATCGATCGCGCATCCGTACCGAGCTTTAAATTGATGGATTGGGTACGTCAGGAATTTACAAATACGATCGCTAGTGGCTGGAACAGCTATCGCTCTGATGCGGTACTTTCGCCTAGCGATAACCAGACGATCGAACGATCGAAATTAATTAATTTACAAGTCAATCTCCAGCAAGAAACTGTTATTCTCTTGATCGGGTTAGTTCCTCAATCAGCCGAACAGATCCGCGTCGTCGTGCGAGTGCATCCAGCCATCGGTTCTCGCTATTTGCCCGCACAGTTACAGTTAAACTATTTAGATGAAAATGGTATATGTTTACAGACAGCAGTAGCAAGAACGAATGATAACTATATTCAGTTGCCTAGATTTACTTGTCCAGTAGGTGAAGAGTTTAATATTCAAATTAAACTAGATAATGCTAACGCAGTCGAGCGTTTTATTGTTTAAATGATAACTATATTCAGTTGCTTAGATTTACTTGTCCAGTAGGTGAAGAGTTTAATATTCAAATTAAACTAGATAACGCTAGCACAATCGAGCGTTTTATTGTTCGATCGATAATTTGCTTGTAGTGATTTAAATAATTAAAAACGTGGCAAATATTTAAAAACTTATATATGAAAACCTTGCATCACGATCGGTATATTCAAACAGCTTAAGTGGAATAAATATAATTATATCAAAAATGGACTCGATCGAAATTATTATTAAACTGGGCACTGGCTCGATCGAAGATGGTTTTAATACTGTCAATATCGATCTCAAGTATGCTGGCACCACCCACTGGGAAAATCGGAGTTATTTACCTCCCAACCCACAGTTAAAGCAATTATTAAATGAGTGGCAGACTTTATATCCTCACGTTATTAGATTATCGGGCGATCTCAATTTTTTAGCTCCAACTTTTGAGGCTGTAACAGTACGCAATGTCTCCAGTCACGATATTAAAGAGATAAACGATCGATTTGCCGTAGTGATAAACGACTGGCTTAATAGCGGCGACTTTGGAGAGAATGTCAATAAATTGAGAAGCGATCTCGCTCCTCGCGATCGGATACTAGTTATTATTGTCAGCGAACGAGCCGATATTTGGCGATTACCTTGGCATTATTGGAATTTTATTACCGATCGTACTCATGCAGTAGAAGTATTTTGTAAACCGAGAAATACCAAGCTATCTGCAACTAAGCCACAATGTAATGGTAAGGTAAATACACTCGGACTGATCGGGCAAGATCCGCAATTAAATCTCAATCTTGATTTTTTAAAAACTCTCCCTCAAGCAAGTCCGCCAAAAATATTAAAAACCATTTCTGCTTATGATGTTGGTAATGCTTTAAATTGCGATCTACCCTGGGATATTTTTATTTTTAACGGACATGGCGACACGCTAGAAGATGCAGCTACTCAAACAGGAATTATCTATCTAGATAACGATACGCCTCTAGAAATTAGTCGGCTGAAAATAGAAATTAAAAAAGCTGTCAATCGGGGATTGCAAATTGCAATTTTTAACTGTTGTAGTGGCTTAGGATTAGCCGAACAATTGAGCGATGTCAATATTCCCTATATTATCGTCATGCGCGAGAAAATACCCAATCTCGTCGCTCAACAATTTTTACAAGATTTACTCGATCGCTACAGTCGAGGTAACAGCTTTCCAGCAGCTTTTAAATATGCCAGAGAACGATTGATTTTATCTGAAGGTGGATTTGCAAGCGTAGCTGATTGGCTGCCAATTTTATTTTACAATCCCCTCAGTAACCATGTAACCTGGCGCGATTTATCGACAACACCTCTCAGAGCATGGACTCCACTCAGAGTCAGAGCATTTTGTCGCGATCTCATTCATCCTAAATACCGGATTTGGAAAACTGTAGGAATTAGTTTCATCGTATCGGCGATCCTGCTAAAATTACAGCCAACTTTGCTAGCAAAAGTTCCGATCGAAGCAAATATTATCGATTATATCCAGACAACCACAGAAGCCGCAATCTCTCCACAGCCATCCCAAGTAGCGATCGTCAATTACGATCGAGCCTATTTTTTTGGCAATACTCTCAATGATGACAGCGAGTTAATTGAAATGGTCGAAAAAGTAGAACGAACGACCAAGCAAGTTACCTGGGGAATAGATCTCAATATCAGTAACAATCCGACCATCTTCGATCGATCTAATGTCGTCAATAGGTGTAATAACCATGCTAATACCACCAATGCCGACGATCCAGAGCCATCTAGTTGCGATCGCCAATCATCGATCGAAGCTCTGCTAAAAAGATCTAAGCTCCTGCCATCAGGACAGCACAATTTGACCTGGAATTCCAATTTATTAACCAAAAATTCATTATCAAGAATTTCAGCCAAGATCGATCGAGTCAATTTTAGTGACATCGCCAAGCTGTCTCCCTCCGAAATTAAAAAACTGTTCGACAGCAAGATCGTTCTAGTCGGCATTACTAACGAAAAAGAGATCGCCCCATTTATGAGAAAAGCGATCGAACTCGATCGAATTATCCGTGCCAATCGCCCCCAAAATCCCCTCCCACTGCTCGGTAATCGGTCGATCGGCTTGGAATTCATCTGGATCTTTTTATGGAGTGTCCTGGCGGGAATAATCATGTGGCAGCGGCAGTTATTTCTCCCTCTAGCTATCGGCGGTCAAATCGCGATCGCCGTCCTATTTTTAATATTCGGTCAAATAGTACCAATCTTCATTACCTCGATCGGGATACTCTTAGTCGGTGGGGTTATTTACACGATCGAGCATCTTAGCCTCGATCGAGCTGCATAATTCGATCGGACTTGTCCGAAGTAGAGTTTAAGGAGCTAACACAGTGAAGTAAAATTAGATTGAAAGTGTAGTTTGTGTTAGCTCGATCCTTAACTGAGGTTTAAACATTAGGAGTTATTTGTCATGAAATCGATTTCAGGGTTAGCGATTATTGCCATTACGATGGGCTTAAATACCGCTCCCAGCTTTGCAGCCAGCCAGTCCTCATCTAACTCGACAACAGTGATGCACTCGATCGAAGAGTTAAATCTTTCCAATCGTCCTTCAAAGAGTGCGACTGAGGCAAGTGGAAATCTCATCGTTCGGGATGTCTTCTCCATCTTTCGGCAACAACAGCAGCGACAAGATCGCCTCAACCAACAGCAACAACAGCAGCAAAATCGCGACCAGCAGCGACAAGATCGGATCGATCGACAAAATCAGCAGCGACAAGATCGAATCGATCTACAGAATCAGCAGTTCCAAGAACGTCGCGAAATCCGCGAGCTTAACGCCAAGCGACAAGAACAAATAGATCTAGCGCGTAAAGAAGCTAGCGAACGAGAGCGGGTCGAAGCAGATCGCCGTTATCGATACTTTCTGAGTCTTTCACCAGCAGCTCAACAAAGATATATTACCGAACAAAGAATTTTACAAGATCGACAAAATGACAGATCGGCAAAAATTGTTGGGCTGATGATTGAGGCAATTATCAGTCGTTAAAAATAGGCTAATTTAATGCCGATCGTGGCTATCAAATAGGGGTATTCCAGATCGTTATGGGATACCCTTATTTGTTGCACTCATGGTATCAAAAATATCTAGTAGAAATTAATTATACTTTTGGATGTTCTCTAATTAGTCGTGCATAATCTCATCGAAAGTGTCCGAACTAGAAAATAACGATAGAATTTTAAACCAGGAGAACAGTCCCATGAAATTAATTAGTTATGTATTAATCGCTTTAGTTTCCATCTCACTCGTCGGTTGCGATACAAGTACTACTCAACAAGGCAGCGATCTCAGTCAAGAAATGTCAGAGCGAGAAATGGATAATCGCAGTAAAAATAGTCCCGACCCCCAGTCTTCGCCAACACCGCAACCGAGTATCGATCCTTTTTATGGTAACGGGCCTGGTGGATCTTTCTACGGCAATAAATAGATCCGATCGATCGAGTAGTTAAATTCTTGCTTTGCGTCTAGGCGCAGAGCATTTTGTATTTATTACTGCATATGCAATTAAATTAAATAATTACAATCGAGAAATTAACGCACTCTCACGACAGATCGACTCGTTATAATCACACGATCGTAGTAACTAAGTTTGATTTGTTCCAAGCCTTTACTTTATGCTCTGGAAATTCATATTACGATCGAACTTAGTACTGCTTCCTAAACATGCAACTTGAGAAAATAATCGAGCGCAAATATCTGTAATCTCTTTTCAATCAATCGACCAATATGAAAATCCTCTGCTACCAAATTGCTCTATCATTCACGATCGCTAGCTTACCTTTACAACCGACTCTAGCTCAACCCCAACATCTGGATGTAGCATTTTACTGTGGACGCGTTCAAATTCAAGATTCAGGAGAGCGAAAGATGATGCCTGCGACTGTAGTTCAAGTCAAAGGAACTGAAGGAGAGCGAACGCTAGTAGTCTGGAAAAATGGATTTAAAAATATGTCTCCTTTAGAGCGTTGTGAGACTGTTTCTAAACGATTCCAAGCAGCTTGGCAGCGAGGAGATTTTAAAAAATTTGCTCCTCAGTCAAATAATAAAAATGGTCTGGGCATACTTTGTGCTCTGAGTTTTCAAGGTAAAGCATGTACAGAAAAAGATATCTTATTTACAGTCAAAAATGCTAATGAAGCTAATAAGATTGTTGCAGATTTATATCAATCGCTCCAAAATGCAACAGTCGGTAGACCAATCTATCAATCTAGCTCGTCACAATCGATCGATATGCAGGAGTTAATTAATGGTATTAGTAATTCTACCGATAAGTGATGATTATCGATCGATCCGTGCGTAAATAACCTCGCGAATTTCCGCAGGTACGCTGGTAAAAAATTTGTATCCAGTTAACTTTTCGACATCTTTAACTGAAGTCACATATTGTTGCCAAGGATCTGATTTAATCCCTTGCTTATTCGGCATAATAACTGCGATCGTGCGGGTATTTTTATCGACCCCAGCCACGCCAGCATTGGGCTTATCTAGTACCAAAATAACTTTCCAGGTGACAGCAGGTACTAACACTTTACCTTGCCCTACTGTCGCTCTGAGGCCATTTTTACCGATGCCACCCTGTCCGTGTCCGCCAGAAATAATAAATAATTCTTTTCCAGATCTAACGAGTTGACGACAGTAATTTTCTAAACCTACCCATGGCCCCTGATTATTATCGGGCGATTGCGGCAGAATATTCGTCATCAAGAAAGTCTGAATATTATCCTCTGGCGAACGGCTGCGATCTTCCGAATTTGTCATGTGACCGCGATCGAATCCGCTCCCAGTATAGTCCGAAGGCTTGACGCGCTCCCAGCCTGCTGGCAAAGCGTCATCTGGTGCGAATTTACCGACGCGGCGTGCGTCTCCCAGCCACGACTCATTTAGCTGCCACGCCACCCAATTGGGAATGCCTTTATTTTTAGAATAAGATAGCGCGTATTGAGGGCGCACGAGTAGGTAGTTTTCGGAATTACCAGGGGAACTAGTTGCTTGAGAGGGATTCCCCATCAGCAAATTGATATTACCTTGAGTTTCCCCTCCTGAAGGAATGTTAGGATTGCGACAGGCGACAATCGCGATCGCAATCGTCAAAATCAGGAGGTATGCTACTTTGCGCACGGGTGTCAACACTTCAATTTATGCTAGGTGAAGATCTATTCTTACCCTCAGCCCAGCGCGCGAGATATGTTAATTCTCACCCTCAGCCGAACGAGGCAGATCGTTATGATACAACGCATCTAGTCTCGTCCGTGCATCTTCGATACTAATCGACTTCATAATTAATAATGGCTCGGTAGTGACATTGCCCAAATCATCGAGCAATTCGGGATGAGGCACCGCACCAGAGCGATAGCGATAACCTGGGGAGTTGGGATTGTTTATCGATCTAGGTTGTGACGCATCCATGCTAAACCCAATCAGACTGCGGATCAGATTGCCGATCGCCAGAAATGCCAAAATAGTGAAGGCAATTAGATAAATTATTTGTAACATGTCACTGTCCTACACAAAGAGCCAAGAATAGAGGTAGCAAAGGAATATTGGGGCGATATCTGGCAGATCTATGTCAGCAGATCGAAAAAAGCAACATGCACGGGGAGATGTTTGGACTATCGATTCAGCTTTTATGAGAAATTCAGATAACCGAGGTCACCCTTACTCTTCTATCTTAGACTGTTCCGACTGTCTTAACTGCATCGAAACATGCCAACATTCAGTGACAATTTGATGCCAACCCACCATTTGACTGGCTTCAATCCCCGCTTGTCCGCCGACGGCTTGGAATAACATTTTAGCAACACTGACCTCTTGTTGGGCGCGTTCTACTTTGGCTAGTAGCTCGGATTGGGCACTAGGACTCAGAAAAGCAATGCGTTCCCGTTCTAACAATTCTTTCGATCGACCAAACCAGTACTCAAAGTCTACAAGCAAGGGTTGGAGGATACTTTGGAGCAATTCTTGCTCGGATGGTTGCGATTTAGACATGGGGGTGCAAATAGATTGTTTTTATATATCTCTATTATAGGCAATTTTTACAATTCTTAACAAAAAAATTTAGAATTATCGGCTTGGGAGTTAATCGCGCAATGGCGGGTATTATACGAATGACAGTGCGGTAAACTTTGACTTTTAGACCCCATCGGGAGTATAATAGTACCTATGCACCAAGCTTTTGCTAGTTAAACTAAGGCAAGCTAACATCAACTTTCCCCTTGTTCATAGAGGCATTAATGGCAACCCAAATCACAAATAGCCCAGACAGACAGAAAGCCCTGAATTTAGTCCTCAACCAAATCGAAAAATCTTTTGGGAAAGGGGCGATTATGCGTCTCGGTGATGCCCAGCGGATGCGGGTAGAAACCATATCGAGCGGGGCGATGACTCTAGATATTGCCTTGGGTGGCGGCTTGCCCAAAGGTAGAGTCATCGAAATTTATGGCCCTGAAAGTTCTGGTAAAACCACCCTCGCGTTGCACGCCATCTCAGAAATCCAAAAATCGGGCGGTGTTGCCGCCTTTGTCGATGCCGAACATGCCCTAGATCCGACCTATTCTGCGGCACTAGGCGTAGATATCAACAATCTGCTGGTTTCACAACCCGACTCTGGCGAAGCTGCCTTAGAAATCGTCGATCAATTAGTGCGCTCTGCGGCTGTCGATATCGTAGTAGTAGACTCGGTAGCGGCACTAGTACCACGTGCGGAAATAGAGGGCGATATGGGCGACTCGCACATGGGTTTACAAGCGCGACTGATGAGCCAAGCTCTGCGCAAAATCACTGGGAGTATTTCTAAGTCTGGCTGTACGGTAATTTTTATCAACCAACTCCGCCAAAAAATCGGCGTCACTTACGGTAGTCCCGAAACCACCACTGGTGGTACCGCACTTAAGTTTTACGCATCGGTACGACTAGATATCCGCCGCATTCAAACCCTCAAACGTGCTAATGAAGGCGAATATGGTAACCGCGTCAAAGTCAAAGTTGCCAAAAATAAAGTCGCACCACCCTTCCGTATTGCCGAGTTCGATATCATCTTTGGCAAGGGTATCTCTACTGTCGGTTGTTTAGTAGATCTCGCCGAAGAAACTGGCGTGATTACCCGTCGTGGTGCTTGGTACAGCTATGAGGGCGACAATCTCGCCCAAGGACGCGACAACACCGTCAAGTACATGGAAGAAAACGCCGAGTTTGTAGCTAAAGTCCAACAGCAGGTATTGGATAAGCTCAATACTGGCGTCCCTGTCTCTGCCAATACGCTCAAACAAGCTGAGGAAGAGATGGAAGATACTGATGATGATGATGAAGAATAAATTTACAGCTCATCCGAGTGCGAAAGCACAGAGATGAGCTGAGATCTTTTGGGACTCAACTTCAAAGGGGATAGAGGTAATTCTTGAATTACCCCTATCCCTTTTCGATATCGATCGACATCGAGTAAACTTGAGCCTATCTCCACCCTCGATCGATCCACAATCGAGCATCAAATTAACAAATTGGACTTATTTTTTACAAAGTCAACAGATTTATCCATAGCAACACTCGCCAATCCGCAATCCGCATGACTCAATCCCCTCACCACCCAAACTTACCCACCTTCTGGACACCTGTAAATGTCTCTGCGGCTGCATTTGTCGCGTCGAACGCCACTGTGATGGGACGAGTCTCGATCGCATCTGGCGCGAGTATCTGGTATGGTGCTGTAGTACGGGGCGATGTCGAGCAGATCGAGATCGGTGCCTATACAAATATTCAAGATGGCGCGATCGTGCATGGCGATCCCGGACAACCTACCATTTTAGAAAGTTACGTCACCGTCGGACACCGCGCCGTCATTCATTCGGC
>NZ_PVWO01000009.1 GCF_003003845.1 Chamaesiphon polymorphus CCALA 037
CTTGGCATATGCTATATTACTTTATTCTCAAAAAGCTCTCTTCTAATCATATGGTTATTTGTGCCGCTCAGTACTAGTATGCTATTTTGGGCGACTGCGGCCTATTTAATTTGGGAACGGCAAGACAAACTTCAGTATCAAACCAGTTTGGTAGCCAGCTTGTTCGGAACCATCTTGCTGTCCATGCTATTACTTAAGACGACTGGATATTGTGAAGAATCTTTCCTATTTATTTATCCATTTCTGGCTGGAATTGCGATCGCGACGATCGCGTCTGGTTTTCGAGGATTGAAAGAATATTGGCGAGAACTCGTACTGCTATTTTTTTCCGGCATACCCGAAGTTTTGTTCGCCACACTCGCCGATCCGTCGCCAGTGACAGCTCAATTTGCCACTGCCGTGCTGTGGTATTCAGGTTGGCCCGTAACTCAAAACGGCATCTATATCAATCTTGCAGGTACTAGCGTTCAGGTATATAGTGGCTGCTCTGGAGTAGTCGCCATGAGCCAATTGCTAGGCATGTCGGTTTTGTTTCTGATGCTGTTGCCTTTGCCCTGGAAATGGTCGCAAAAATTGATTATACCTATAGCAGCAGTCGCGATCGGGTTTATGGTTAATGTGGCACGGGTAGCGTTAATGGCAATTCTGGTAGCTCAAAAACAGATGGAATCTTTTGAATACTGGCACGAGGGTTCTGGTTCGTTGGTATTTTCCGTCATCGGGACGATGTTATTAGTGGGAGTAGTCTGGCTGCTGATTAAATTATTTACACCTGCCTCACCAGTGCGGGAGGAAGCAGAATGATAATGTCTGTAGCCACTTTAGCACGTCAATCTTTGCTAGTCGTTTTGTGTGGCGGTGCCATCGGCGTATTGGGTAATGCGATCTTAAATAACCCCACCAGGGCGAGTTTGCGGCAGCCTGCCAAGTTTGATTATCCGCAGCAGGTGCCATTACCAGTCAAGATGTTAGCTAGTAAACCCTTAGCCGACCATGCTTTTCCCAATCAGCAGATCGCCACAGGGATGTCGTATCGCTACGATAACAAGCCCCAGCCGATCGATATTCAGATCCGCTACGTCACCGATGGGGTCTCGAATCGTCCGACCATGGATGCGATGCTACCTCAGTTTACCAAAGTTCCGGCAACTGTACTGGGGCCAGCCACGATGAAAGAACGACCTGGGTTGGGTTTTTATAGCTTATTTGTCGATCGCAAAACGGCGTATTTTGGTACTTGTATCAATCCGCAAGGGATAGTTACCGTAACTGGAGATCAGTTTCATAACAATAGCAGTCCCAATCCGCTGGCTAATGGCATTCCCTTCCATCGGTTTTTACCGTGGTTGATGGGGCGGCAAACCTTCAGGGATAGCCGCTGCCTGTGGACATTGCTATCTACCCCGATCGATGAAGCTGCTCCTGATGCTACGATGAAAACATTAGAAACAACAGGCGTAAATTGGATCCGTTGGTGGCAGGGAAATTTCCCTGCGGCCTAAATTGTCAACTCAATTTTCTTTACTCCCGTTAAATTAAATAATCAGGTGCTATTTTTTATGACTCCAGCTCTAGTTCTCTTTCGCATTGTTGGTTATGGACTGCTGATCCTGACACTATTTGATGTGGTCAGCGCGCTCGTACCGCCCCAATTTAGCAATCCGGGCTGGCAGTTTCAGACTGCTGGAGGATTTGTAGAACGCTCTGCCGTGCCGCTGATCGGCTTTATCCTCGTCTTTTACGGTAACCAAGAGATTCGCAAAAAGCGAGAGTTGTTGGTACTCAAGGCATTGTCTTGGCTGGCGTTGCTATCGGCGATCTTCTATTTTGCATTGGTAGTGGTTTTCTTTGTGACCTTGCCTACTCTCAACGATCGCGCTCAAGCACAAGTCAACGCGCAATTCGATCCGAGAATAACCCAAGCACAACAGATTCAAACTCAACTTGAGAAGATGTCCGGCTCTCAAGTAGAAGCTTTGATGAAGAGTAATCGCATGCAAATGACCGATCCGACAGCTTTTAAAGCTAAAGCGATGCAGGAAGCCGCCGCTGTCGAGAAGAACTTAAAAGATCAATCGAGCATTAGTAAAGGTGGTCAAAGAACTGCTTTAATCAAAAGTGCTGTCAAGTGGGGCTTGGGTGCTTTAGTTACAGGTGTGCTGTTCGTGCAATTATGGGCGGGTACCGCTTGGGCGAGACAATAGGATTTAGGATTTAGGCTTTAGGATTTAGGCTTTAGGCTTTAGGCTTTGTTTGTTAAATCGGTGTCGAATCGATCGAGCGAGCGGAGATCGTGTCTTTGATTTGACATGGTGTCCGCTCTTTTTTGTTCGATTCTGTTGCTGTCCTTGGGAGTGGGGCTGTAAACTTGCTAGACTGAGTTCGATCGATTTGTCAATCTTGCCAACCAATTAAAATCTAAAAGTCGTTCCAAAAAAGACCGCTCTCCTTCGTGCTTGAGTAGCAGTAGCGGGATCAGTGATAACAAGCGGAGGATGCTAGAAATTACGAATAAACTAGTCAATCCGCCCAGAGAATCGAGCAGATCGAGTCCGCCGCCAGCGACGGTACCCGCCGCACCGCTGATGCCTGCAACAGCAGCAGCAATGCCAAAATATTGAGCCTGATGATGTTCGTGAGCGATTTCGATCTGGAGATTATTAATGCTCAGATCGATCGCGGCACTCGCCCCACCATTGAGAATGAATAGCAGGGGCAAAACCACCCACAATGAGAGCGAATCTTTACCCACACCCAGCCATAGCAGTGGCAAGACCGTCATAACTAGTCCCATGACTAACAGCGGCAGCCGATTGCCGATGCGATCGCTCCAACGACCGAAGGGGATCAGCAACGCGAGATTGGCTACCGATGTCAGGCTATTGTAGAGTGTCACCCAGCCGACATCGATCGATAAATCTTGGAGTAGATACAGATTGAAAAATGGCGCGCTGAGATTGAGTGCGAATGTCCAGGCACCCAGACACCACAGAAAGCCCTGAAAATGCGGATCTTGGCCGATTGTTACCAGTGCAGATTCGGGCGGGGAGACGATTGCTACTGTTGTAGAGGTAGAATTAGCCTCAATCTGAATAGTGCCCGATTTTAACCGATCTTGGGGATTGACATCGACCATTTGCCATTGACAGATCAGACTAATTATGCCTGCGACGATCCCAACGGCTAAAGCGATCGCAAATCCTTCTAACTCGCCGCTAGGATAGTTGGCTACCAAAAAACCAGCGATCGCGACGACGATGAGACTAGTGAGATTTGAAGCTGTATTGCGAATGCCAAAATAACGACCGCGCAATTGTCTGGGCACCAAAGCCGCCATCCAGCTCAACCAAGTCGCACTCCCCAAACCGCCTAATATATGGCTTAGAGCCACTACCAACATCGTCCAGATCGCCATCGTGCGATCGTCGATCCGTTGCTGAGTGTAGAGCCAAATGCCCACGAGCAGGAATAGCCACACCAATCGCGATGGTATATAAATACCCGAACAAAAGCGTAACCGACTTTGCAACCGATCGCCCCACCAGGCTCCCAGAGGTTGGACGATATTGGAGATCATCGGAATTGCTGCTAAAATGCCGATCTCGAATGAATTTGCCTGAAGATCGACTAAGAAATTACTCAGTAAGACGCCACCCGTGAGGTTAGAAAAGATCGCTGCGAATACTCCATCGATCGAGGATGCCTTGAGACTGCGGCGAATCTCGCTGGTGGGAATGCGTTGGAGTGTAGTCGAGCGTTGGCGTAGCCTCTCCTTTGGAGAATCGTCTTCATCGGTCTGTAGCTCGATTTGAATGGCTGTTACCGTCGTCTTCAGACCTAGATCCACAGATTAACCTCGCTTGCAACAAAAAAGATCGCATTATTTGAATTCTGACAGAATTCAGAGATGAGCGAATCGGGAATAGGAGATAGGGATCGGATAAAATTTTTGACATTCAGAGTGTTGACAACTAGAAGCGGGGAAAGGGGTGAGGGGTAATGGGTAATGGGTAATGGGTAATGGGTAATGGAGTGTTTTTTACGACCCCTCTCCCAACTCCCTACTCCCTACTTAACATCTACCAAACTACACATTTGTGGCGATCTCACTAACAATCCGTATTCGATGCCTTGGGCAACAGCTTGATAAGATGCTTCGAGGATGTTTTCTGAGACGCCGATCGTCGTCCAGCGATGGTGGCCATTACTCGATTCTACCAACACGCGCGTAATTGCCGCAGTGCCCGCTTCACCATCAATAATCCGCACTTTATAATCAGTCAAATGACATTTTGCTAATTCTGGATAAAACCTACTCAAGGCTTTGCGTAATGCGGCATCCAACGCAGCAACTGGGCCATTACCTTCGGCAACTTCGAGGATATCTTGACCATCGACAGCAATCTTAATTGTCGCTAGCGAATGATGCTGTTGAGTAGCGATCGAACAATGTACTTGAAAACCCTGAATGGTAAATAGTGTCGAAGTTTGACCTAAAATCTCGCGCATTAATAGTTCAAAACTTGCCTCCGCGCCTTCAAATTGGTAGCCTTGATATTCTAACTCTTTGAGTTTGGCTAAAATCTGTCGCGTGCGGGGATCGGCTTTGGTGAGCGTCAGTCCCATTTCGCTAGCTTTAATTAAAACGTTACTCAATCCCGATTGCTCGGAAATGGCAATCCGGCGTTCGTTGCCGACTAGGAGCGGGTCGATGTGTTCGTAAGTCAGCGGATTGCGTTCGACAGCCGAGACGTGGATGCCACCTTTATGGCTGAAGGCACACCGCCCCACAAATGCGGCGTAATCGTTGGGCGCAATATTGACGACTTCGCTGACATACCTACTCACCTGAGTCAATCGAATCAGATCTGCCTCGTGCAGACATGAGTAGCCCAACTTGAGTTGGAGATTGGGAATAATCGCGCAGAGATTGGCATTGCCACAGCGTTCGCCATAACCATTAATCGTCCCCTGCACCATTGTCACGCCGCTACTCACCGCCGCGAGTGCATTAGCGACGGCTAGTTCGCAATCATTGTGAGTGTGGATGCCAAATTGTAGCTCTCGCTGAGGATCGACAGTCTGAATAACGCGATCGACAATTTTAGTAATATCTTGGGGCAATGTACCGCCATTAGTATCGCAAAAGACCAGCCAATCGGCACCAGCATCGATCGCGGTTTGTAGCGTCTTGAGGGCATATTCTGGATTGGCTAAATAACCGTCAAACCAATGTTCGGCATCATAAATTACCCGTTTGCCCTGCGAAATTAGATACTCGATCGAGTCCCGAATCATCTCCAGATTCTCGGCTAAATCGGTCTTTAAGCCCTCTGTAACGTGTAAATCCCAAGATTTACCAAAAATCGTCACCCACTTCGTTCCAGCGGCAATAATCGCCGCTAACATTCGATCTTCTGCTGCCAGTCCGCCGGGACGTCGCGTCGAGCAAAATGCCACAACTTCTGCCTGAGTCAGCGGTTCTAGCTGCAATCGCCGAAAAAACTCGCCATCTTTAGGATTGGCACCCGGCCAACCACCCTCGATCCACGGTACGCCCAACTTGTCCAATTGTCTGGCAATTTTGAGCTTATCCTCAACTGCCAAAGTCATACCCTCTCTTTGTGCGCCATCTCGGAGCGTCGTATCGTAGATCTGGATCGTCATGGATTTTGGATTTTGGATTTTGGATTATTTTCTGCACTTACCTTGCCACCACAGAATCTCAGCACGAGTATCGATTTAGCAGCTTGTCGTCAATTTTATGCTCTGTCATAAATTGCGCGAAAATAGAAGCAGTCTTTAATGTAGTTAATAACAATGCCCCAAGTTACCGCGCAAGGAAAAAACTTTACCTGCGAATCGGGAGCCAATCTCCGCCAGGTTTTACTCGCCAATGGGGTAGATCTCTATAATGGTAATGCCAAAATTATCAATTGTATGGGCATCGGCACCTGCGGCACCTGTGCGGTTGCGATCGAAGGTGATGTATCCGCACCAAACTGGAAAGACACTGCCAGACGCAGTTTCCCACCTCATACTCCTTCAAGAAACCTTCGCCTTGCTTGTCAGACTCAAGTTTTGGGCGATATTACCGTGAGTAAATTTACCGCATTTTGGGGACAAGGACTCGATCGCGCCTGGTAATGATCGGTTGTTATCTTTCTATTCATAGAACCTACTTGAGATCTGCTAGTGGGGAGGGCGGGTTTGTTCTAGATCGAACAGTAACATCCGTAGCAGCTAGCATAAACCCGCCCCTACCCGTCATAGATTCTTCTCCTACTCTCCTGTTAACAATGTCAACGATCTTTCACATTTCTCCACTCATCCGAATCACACTAAGCTTACTGTATATCTCGCTGATGATTCCGCTGCCATTCCTGGCGACATTTGCCCGTGCCGAAGTTCCAGCGTGGCTGATGTGGGTGGGAATCGGTTTGGGATTTACCGCACTCCAGGGGGCATTAAGCCAGCGGGTGGTAGTGGACGATCGATCGATCCAGGTGAATTATCCAGCGTGGGTGCCGAGTTTGTTCGTTAAAAGTTGGAGCCTAGCTTGGAGCGATGTTAAAGAATTAAAAATGCGGACGACCGGACAGGGTGGATTGGTTTATTATTTTATTAATGGCAATGGCGAAGGATTTTTACTACCGATGCGGGTTGCGGGGTTTAATCGATTGGTCGGATTAATTCAACAATATACCTCGATCGATACTACCGATATTTATCCACTTTCTCAACCTTGGATGTATTTTGCTTTATTACTATTAACTGGCTTATTATTACTAACTGACACTTGGACGATCTGGACGGCGATCGATTTAAGTATTTGATAGTTGATAGTTAATAGTGAACGCAAGTGTCCTTTTACTCTTTATTACCCATCCACCCATCCACCCATCCACCCTTTCCCCGCTCTAATATTACCGATCGATAATTCTCATGATTGATTCCTTTTCGCAGCATTATCATCAGCGGACAAAATACGATCCAGAGACGATTTCATCTAAGAGCCAAGGGTTAGACTGGAGTCAACAACCATCATCGTATAAAGAATATAAAATCGGCACTAGTTACGATCTCAAGCCATATTTACAAGCAACCAAACAAGATGTCGAAAGTCAGTGGTGGCAGCGACTATCGCATTTCTTATTGTGTAGTTATGGACTGACGGCCAGAATTCAAACAATGGGCGATCCGATGTATTTACGTGCCGCTCCTTCAGCAGGTGGCTTGTATCCAGCCGAAATTTATTTAGTAGCTCGCGGGAATAGTTTATTACCTGCCGGATTATATAATTATCAAGCTAAAGATCATACCTTAATACATTTTTGGGCGAGTGATGTTTGGCAGAATATTCAAGTTGCTTGTTTCAATCATCCAGCGTTGGCGATCGCCGAGTTAAGCTTAATCACTACAGCCGTATTTTATCGCTCGGCATGGCGATATCAAGATCGGGCATATCGGCGGATTTTTCTCGATACTGGGCATTTATTAGGTAATATCGAACTGGCGGGCGCAATCAATGGATTTCGGCCTTATTTTGTAGGTGGTTTTATCGATCGCCAAATCGATGAACTACTATATCTCAATACCGAAGAAGAAGGTGTCGTCACTGTAATTCCGATTGTCGATCTGGATATGCATCCCGATCTAAGTATCCCTGCTTTCCCATCAGCACTACCTTCAAGAATCAACCTAGAATATCCAGAGCTACCCGATGGACAATTGTTAAAGTATTGCCATCAAATGACAGAAATATCTCAATTCAGACAATTACCAGCAAATGTAAACGCGATCGATCCAGTCGAACTTGGAGACAAATATAACTTTCCATTTTGTCTCAAGATTTCTACCGCAACATCACCGATTAGTTGGCAAGATGATGTACCCTTAGCCGGACTAGAAGACACAATTCTCAAGCGTCGATCTACTCGTGCCTATACAGGTGGAGCATTAATGCTCGAAGAACTCAATGCCATCTTAGATTTTACCTATCATCCCCAACATTATATCGAGCAAGGTTTAGATCCCAATCCTGACTATTTTGACTTAGGTTTAATCGAGACATTTATTGCGGTCTCTGGAGTAAATGGTTTAGAAGAAGGTTGCTATTATTACGCCCCCAAAGCCCAAGAACTTCGACAAATTCGCTTTAAAAATTTTCGCCAAGAATTGCATTATCTCTGCTTGGGACAAGAATTAGGCCGCGATGCTGGTGCTGTCATCTTTCATACCGCCGATCTAAATATGGCCGTACAAAAATATGGCGATCGAGCTTATCGTTATTTACATTTAGATGCCGGACATTTAGGTCAACGTTTAAATTTAGCCGCCATTCGTCTGGATGTCGGCGTTAGCGGGATTGCCGGATTTTTTGACGATCGAGTCAATGAAGTTTTAGGGATTCCAGCAGATGAAGCTGTCTTGTATATCACTACTTTAGGGCGTCCAGCGTAAGATTTAGATCTCGATCTTCAGCTAATATTTTTGCTTGCTAGGACTATCAGAATTTGGTCTAATCGAAGTCATGGTAGGAGTTTTGAGAAATTTAGCAGCATCTTTGAGGATCGTATCGCTCCAATAACGCTCGTTGCGGAGAAAATTTAAATCTTTCGATCGCTTTTCTTGCCGAATTGCTGCTGCTCCCCATTGATAAGCTTCAGATTCTTGTCCTTGCTTATACAATGCTACTGCCAATCCTAATTGAGAATCAGAATTATCGGGATTTATTTTCAAAGATTTACTCCACAACTCGATTGCTCCTTGCAGATCGTTAAAATCGTACTTAACAAAGGCTGCATTTTGAAAGGCAGTTTCATTTTTTGGATCTAGGGCAATGGTAGTATTAGAATCAGCTAACGAACCTTTGGAGTCTCCTAACTTGTACTTGACAAAAGCTCTATTGGCATAAGCATCAGCAAATTTAGGCGCGAGCGCAATTGCCTTATTGTAGTCGGCTAAAGCACCTTTGGTATTTCCTAAATAGTCTTTAGTATTACCCCTATTGAAATAAGCAATTTCATGTTTGCGATCGATTTTAATTGCCCGATTGTAATCCGCTAATGCTCCTTGAAAATCTCTTTTGTCGAACTTTTTCAACCCGGAAGTAATGTATTTATCCGCCGCAGTGCGCTTGGCAGAAGTCGATGCAAAAGGTGACAGTTTCAATCGATTGAAGACTTTTGACAAGACCAATATCCCGATAAATCCCGAGCCGCCAAGAGTAGCCCATTTCACAAACTTGCGTCGATCGATTTGTTGCCTCACAGGTGGTTGAAAAGCCTGTGGAGAGGCTGTCGTAGCTGGTGGTGACGATTGAGTTTGATGAGGCTGCTTGGGCGGTTCTGGAATGGATGCAGGTGGTGCAATAATTGTCACACTCGGTGTGGGGGGTGCTGGTGCGACGAGCGAATCGATCGCTTGGATCGCCGCCATCGCGTTAGGATAGCGATCGAGCTGTTTGGTAGCCACCATTCTAGAGAGGATATTAGCAACTCGATCGCTCACCGAACAGAGATGCTGCCATCTCAACTCCATAGTATCCTCATCAAACAATTGGCTCGGAAGCTTGCCCGTCAAGCATTGTAAGGCAATCGCGCCTACAGCATAGATATCGCTAGCAGCCGTAGGATAGCCCATTGCTTGCTCTGTTGGCATATAGCCAGCCGTACCGATCCCGATCGATTTAGGGCCAGAAGCGTGCAAAACTGTTTGAAGAACGGCTTTGACTGCACCAAAATCAATCAAGACTAACTTGCGATCGCTCGATCGTCGAATGATATTATCGGGTTTGAGATCGCGATGTACGATCCTGTTAGTATGAACCTCCGTTAATACAGCCAAAATTTCGCGGATAATTTCCAGCGTTGCGGCTTCGGATAATTTCTGAGTGCCCAATTCCAGCGTCAGAGTTTTTCCTTCAATTAATTCCTGTACTAAATAAAATTCCCGATTTTCCTCAAAGTAAGCATACAACGTGGGGATGCGGTCTGTTTTCTCACCCAATTGAGCGAGGGTGACTGCTTCACTCTCAAATAACCGCCGCGCTGTCTCCAGTACAGCCGGATCGTTACTTTGAGGTTTGAGATGCTTGACTACGACTCGGCGTTTGTTAGGATAATCTTCATCTACAGCTATATATGTCTCGCCAAATCCCCCCGCAGCTAGGCGATTTTCGATGCGATAGCGATTGCGCAGAAGATAACCGGACAGCATGGGTTATTCTAGTTGTGGTATCTGTATTTTAGCTCTATCCAGCCACATCTAAATCTAGTTTGAGCTTTATCTCTTTACAATGGTATCGATCGAATCTCTCGTCTGAAAACTAGTAATGAAAATAAATATAGGAGCAAAATTATGAATGTTAAACTAGCTAAAATCTGTGTTTCGATCCTAGGTACAATTTTGGCAATTGGAGTTTTACTGCCCCTTTCAACCGCACTGGCAAATACATCGACTGGCACAGCCCAAGTCAAACCAGCAACAGTCAGTCTCACTGGCACGATTAAAAAATTAGCCGTATCGGGTACCTGTTATCAACTCGCTGCCGATAATGGTAAAAAGTACGAATTGATGGGCAAATTCCCCAAAATTGATGGCACCAGAGTCCAAATCAGCGGCGTCCCTAAGACAGACATGGTAACTATCTGCCAAGTCGGACAACCATTGCAAGTCAAAACGGTGAAAGTGATTAAATGAGGGTAGGTTTTAGGCTTAATGCCTACTGCCTGGTGTCAATCTACTACGATTAGAACACGAGGAAATCGACACAGACCAACATCACCTTAGTGTGAACGTATCCTCAACCCAAACATTAGCCCAGTGCCCATTATGTGCTAATTCAACTACACGTAACAATTTGTTTTCTACGCTCGTTTACCCAGCCATTCATTGAGCGAATCAACACCACAATCGAAATCCGTAATGGTTTTACTCTACCCAAGGTGCCTTAACCTGCATGAGTTTACGCAAGCCCTCTGAAGGCTCTGGGGGTGAATCCAGCATTTGACAAAAATTGGCAAATGTTTCTTCACTAACAGCAATATAGGCTTGGTCTAACAACACATGTTCTGCTTCCCGACAAGCTACTTCCAAGACAAAATCAGACCGATTTTTGCCCTGGTAGCTCGCAGCTCGATCGAGTGTAGGTTGAGACGGATATTCATACTACTATCGCGAGGAGAGCGAGAGACTGAGGAAGAAGACATAATATTTTTAGCCTTATTTCTTCTAATTTTTACAAATTGTGGATCGATCGTCTACACAAAAGCCGATTACAAGAGCCATATAATGTCGGGATCTGTCGATCGACCAAAACAGTGAAAAATTGACTTTAGGCTTCTGGTAACTCTACATCCTCCGCAATTAGACAGTCCAAAGCCTTAGATTTTTGGCTAAACAGAAAATTCTCTCGATAATCAACCGGACAATCAATCACCGCCGGAACATCCTGAGCCAGAGCCTCTTGTAGCGTGGGAATCAACCCCATAGTCTCATTAATCCGATAACCCTTCAGTCCCATACTCTCAGCCAACCTCACAAAATCGGGATTGCCAAACTTGATAAACGAAGACACTCCAAACTGCTGCCTTTGCTTCCATTCGATTAGCCCATAGCCCCCGTCGTTAAAAATCAGCGTTACAAAGGGAGTATTCAGCCGCAGCGCAGTTTCTAGCTCCTGCATGTTCATCATAAAACCCCCATCTCCCGTCGCAGCAATCACCTGACGATCGGGATAAACCAATTTAGCCGCGATCGCGCCTGGAATGGCAATTCCCATCGCCGCAAAACCGTTAGAAATCAAACAGGTATTGGGTTTGGCGCAGTGATAGTGACGAGCGATCCACATTTTATGGGCACCTACGTCGGAAATTAGGATATCATCATCGCCTAAAACCTGCCGCAGATCGTAGATGAGTTTTTGGGGGCGAATCGGAAAGCCTTTATCCTGGGCGTACTGCTCGTAGTCTGCCCGAATTTCCTCACGCAGCGAGAGGGCATAGGGTTCGGGTTTAGATTTAGCATCTGACAACTTTTTACACCTTTGCAGAATCTCCTGAAGCGAGTCGGCAATGTCTCCCACCACCTCTACCTGGGGAATATAGCTACTATCGATTTCTGCCGAAACTTCGGCGATGTGGACGATCGGAATTTCGCATGTAGGATTCCATTTTTTGGGCGAATATTCAATGAGGTCGTATCCTACCGCAATCACCAAGTCAGTGCGATCGAATCCACAACTGATATAGTCTCGCTGTTGCAGACCCACCGCCCACAGAGCGGAGGGATGGGTATAGGGGATGACCCCCTTGCCCATAAAGGTGTTGACTACGGGTAAATTTAGTTGGGTAGCCAATTCCGTGAGGGCAAGGCTGGCATGGGAGCGGATCGCACCGTTGCCGACTAATACGAGCGGGTTTTGAGCCTGGGCAATGGCTGCTGCGGCTCGATCGAGACTGGCAAAGGCAGCATAGACTCGACTCGATCCGTTTTTGGGCAGGGGTTTTACCGTTGCTGGCATTGCCGCGACATTTTCTGGCACGTCGATATGCACCGCTCCAGGCGTTTCCGACTGGGCAACGTGGAAGGCTTTGCGGACGATTTCGGCGGTACTATTGGGCTGGACGATTTGCTTGCTCCACTTTGTAATCGGTGCGAACATCGCTACCAAGTCGAGATACTGATGGGATAAAATGTGCATTCGATCGGTACTTACCTGACCCGTAATCGCAATCAGCGGTGCCCCATCTAGATTGGCATCGGCTACCCCCGTCATCAGATTAGTTGCCCCTGGCCCCAAGGTGGATAGACAGACCCCCGCCTGTCCGGTCAATCGCCCATAGACATCGGCCATAAAAGCGGCTCCCTGTTCGTGCCGACAGGTCACAAATTGAATCGAGGAACCCTTGAGTGCTTCGAGGATGTGGAGATTTTCTTCGCCTGGGAGTCCAAATATATACTTCACGCCTTCGTTTTCCAGGCATTGCACCAATAATTCTGCCGTATTCATAAAATCATCCCAAATTGATTTACAAAGACTTCTGTTGCTAGCGAAACACCGTCGCCCTCACCCCGCCATCGCCTCCGGCTCTGGCTCCCCTCTCCCAAGCTTGGGAGCGACGCATCGAACGGGAGGTTCCCTCCCGTTTGTGTGCGTCAAGACAGAGGGGTTGGGGGTGAGGGCAAGATCTTTGGTTTTACCAGCCGTATTCATAAACTCACTTAATCCAGATAGTTTTGATGTTGACAAATTCTAGAATGCCGGAGCGTCCGAGTTCGCGACCGTAACCCGATCGCTTAATGCCGCCAAATGGCAGGCGCGGATCGGATTTGACCATGCCATTGATAAACACCGAACCCGCATCTAATTCGCGAATCAAGCGATCGCGTTCTGAATCATCCTGAGTCCAGGCACTCGCACCCAAACCAAAGGGACTGTCATTCGCCAGCGCGATCGCGGCATCCAGATCGGGTACTGTAAATAACAACGCCACGGGGCCAAAAAATTCATCGCGATAGGTGGCGCAAGTCGGGGGAATATTCTTGAGGATAGTAGGCTCATAAAAAAAGCCTGGTAATCCAGACCAAGGCTTGCCACCAATTAAACATTCCGCTCCACCTGCGATCGAATCTCGTACCTGTCGATCGATCTGTTCCAAACCAGCCAGGGTAGCCAGGGGGCCAGCATCAGTCGCGGTTTGCAAGGGGTCGCCGATCTGGAGTTTTCTAAATGCCTCCACAAACTTGGCTGTAAAATCATCTGCAATTGCCTCCAGCACGATAAACCGCTTGGCAGCAATACAAGATTGCCCGTTATTGAGCAGCCGCGCCTTCACCCCGACGGCTACTGCTGCATCCAGATCCGCACTCGTCGTCACGATAAATGGATCGCTGCCACCCAATTCCAGCACGGTTTTTTTCAGGACTGACCCTGCTGTCTGGGCTAAACTGGCTCCGGCTGGTTCGCTGCCAGTCAGGGTAGCAGCTTTGACCTGGGGCGATTTGACGATCGACTCGACTCGATCTGCCGAAATTAACAGCGTTTGAAATACCCCTGGCGGAAACCCAGATTGCAGGAAAATCTCTTCGATCGCGATCGCGCATTGGGGGACATTAGAAGCATGTTTGAGCAGAGCCACATTCCCCGCCATCAAAGTCGGTGCGGCAAAGCGAAATACCTGCCAAAAGGGAAAATTCCACGGCATCACGGCTAAAATCGTACCGAGGGGGTGGTACTCGATCCGCGACTCGCTGGCATCGGTAGTCACTATTTCGGGGGCTAAATACGCCGCCCCATGCTCTGCATAATAGTCGCAAACCAAGGCACACTTTTGGATTTCGGCGATCGCCTGTTCGATCGGTTTGCCCATTTCCAGGGTCATGAGTTTTGCCCACTCCAAGGACTGTCGATCGTCCCGCAGGAGGCTAGCAGCCCGATGGAGCCATTGACTCCGCTGCTCCCAGGAAGTTTGCCGATAGTCTTGAAAAGCCCGTTCCGATTCGATAATTTTGGCTTTGAGGAGATCGTCGGAGAGAGTTGGGAAAATTTGTAGTTGTTGACCCGTCGTAGGATTGATACTAGCAATACTCATTGGTTCGAGTCACCGATTAGCGGCAACATTGTTTTCCTCTCTCGATCGTGACAAATTTCGGGACTGCAACATCCAATTACATGACAAACATGATGAAAATTTACATTTATGTTGCAGGTAGTGACTATTTGCTAAAGACTCTCCAGAAATCCTTGAGATTGGCTTGCCCGAATCGATATCGGTTCGGGCGATCTATTTAGTCGTTTCACTTCTCAAAATGAAGTGAGAAAATAAAATCTAGATAACTTCGACCGCTAATCGCCATGCTCGATCTGATTCCCTATCAACCTGCATACTTGCTACAGCTCCGAGAATTATTTATCGAGCATCTAGAATCTGCTAAGACGTTGGCTCAGGCTGAATACTCAGTCACGATCGATGTACCGAATACGATCGAGCGGGAACTCACCGATGAGGCATTAGCCAAGCTCTACAGCCCACCAACTGGAGCGTTAATGCTCGCTCGAATCGATCGAGAAATCGTCGGCTGTGCGGCAATCAAACAGCTAGAACCGCAAATTTGCGAATTGTGCCGGATGTATGTCAAACCCGCATACCGTCGGCAAGGTGTCGCCCGTGCCTTGCTAGAACGATCGATCGCTATCGCCCAAAGTGCCCACTATCGAGCCATGCGATTGGATACGCCCCGCTTTGCTAGTGCCGCGCATCAACTCTATGCCGATTATGAATTTGTCGAAATCCCACCCTATTCTGGGACGAAGATTCCGCTCGATCGTCAAGCATACTGGTTGTATATGGAGCGATCTCTATAGCCAGTTAATACCAGTAGAACGGTTAATGCCCACCCGCACAAATCCCGATCGAATAAGACAGCTATGAAGAAACGTGCCAATTAACCGCGCAAAACCACTAATCCAAATCGTTCTGAGTAGTCCCAATCTTATGACAGGTTGCGTTTTCAAAATTTTGCGCTTTAGGCAGAAAAAATTGCCCTGTTGGGGGTGAGAATCGATAAGTCTGCCTCGATCGAAATAGAGATTTTATTTTAATGGGGGTGGCGAGACTTGAACTCGCACATCCGTTACGGATAACAGATTTTAAGTCTGTCGCGTCTACCATTCCACCACACCCCCAGGTGTTATTACACTACTTAAGTTTTAAGTAAGGTAAAAAGTTTCACAGATAGACAATATATCATAAATGTCAAGCTGATGCAAGCAGATCGATCGAAATTCCCCAATCCCTCAATCCGCATCAGGATTTACAGGATGTACGGGATTGCGAAAAGTGCGTTTTTGGGGTTTCCCCTGTATTGGCACACCTTCTCATCCCCAATCCACTATCCACTATTCACTAGTTACTATCCCCTTATTCTCATGGCATTGGTTTAGCCGAATCGAGTATAGTGAAGATTCTTGATGTCGTCTACTCCATCTAGAGAGGTATTGGTATGTCCGATCGGATCGAACTTGAAGGAAGAATTTTTATTCCGGCTAGTGAGTTAGATATTCCCGACTGGGGCTGTGTTGTTAGCGACAGAAATCAACCCACGCTCACCCTTAAAGATGACGATTTATTTTTAATTACGGATACGCTGGGCAATATTTCTGGTTGTTCGCGAGATGAGACGATCTCTAGCCTCGGTTTATTTTGTCGGGATACTCGCTTTTTGAGTCGGCTGGAATTACAAATTGCCGGAAGCTCGCCAATTTTGTTAACTTGCAATGCGGATAAAGGATTTGCACTCTCTGCACTGTGTACCAATCCGACGATTCCCAATATTAATGCCGAAACCATCAGTATTCAACGGGAAATAGTTCTCAATGGTAGCTTGTTTGAAGAACTGACCATCCATAACTATAATACGACGCCCGTCAGCTTTGAATTAAGCTTGAGCTTCGATGCTGATTTTTCGGACTTATTTGAAATTCGTGGTTTTAATCGCAAGCAGCGTGGTGGCTTACTGCGTCGCGTCCAACCCGACAAACAAGTGCCCGCTACCGTCAACGAATTGACACTAGCCTATCAAGGATTGGATGGAGCGATTTTAGAGTCGAATATTCAATTCGCCCATCGGTTGCCCGACTATCTCAAAGGATATACCGCCATCTGGCAGATCGAACTAGAGTCGCACGCTAGTTGTAAAATTGGCTATCGGCTGGAAATGTTGATGAATAATCGGCCAGTCTCGCGGGTAAATAGCCCGATGGCACTATTTCAAGCCAAAGCCGCTGAAATGATGGAGGAAGACCATTGGCGATCGCAAATTACCCAAATTCGCACCGATAATCCTAAGCTCAACCAAGCGATCGAACGTGCCGAGCAAGATGTATATTTATTGCGCCAAAGTTTCGATTTTGCCAGCACGAATCCCAGTCAGCCTAGCAGTAAAGGGACAGTATTATCGGCAGGCGTCCCCTGGTTCTGTACCCTATTTGGCCGCGATGCCATTATTGCTGCCAGTCAAGTACTCATTTTAGATCCGACGATCGCGCGCGAGACATTAATGGTATTGGCGCAATATCAAGGCAAAGTTGATGATGAGTGGCGGGAAGAACAGCCCGGGAAAATTCTTCACGAATTGCGGATGGGCGAAATGGCTCGCTGTCAAGAGATTCCCCATACTCCGTACTACGGTACGGTCGATGCGACGCCGTTATGGTTGATGCTCTATGCCGAATACTATGCCTGGACGCACGACACGGCAACTCTAGATCGGTTGTGGGAAAATGCGGTGGCGGCGATGGCTTGGGTCGATCGGATGTGTGCCGAGACTGGCTATCTAAGCTATTTTCGGACATCTGCGCGCGGATTGGTCAACCAAGGTTGGAAAGATTCAGGCGACTGTATCGTCGATCGACAGGGTAAAATTGCCACTGGCCCGATTACCTTGTGCGAAGTGCAGGCGTATGTCTATGCAGCCAAAATTCGGATGAGCGAACTAGCTCGCATTCGCCAAGAAAACGATCTCGCCAGCCGCTGGCAACAAGAAGCACAGCAGCTCAAGCAACGCTTCAACCACGACTTTTGGATTCCCGATCGCGATTTTATCGCCCTGGCTCTCGATGGGGCGGGCAAACAAGTCGATAGTATCAGCTCCAATCCCGGTCAATGCCTCCAGCAGGGCTTATTGTATCCAGAGAAGGCCAAAAGTGTCGCCGAACGGTTGCGGGCACCCGATATGTTTAGCGGTTGGGGGATTCGGACACTGAGCAGTCAGTCGCCCGCTTACAATCCAATCGGTTATCATACCGGATCGGTCTGGCCGCACGATAATAGCTTGATAACCATGGGCTTGCGTTCTGTGGGGGCGGTAGAACAGGCGTTAGAAGTCGCACAGGGCATTTTGGATATGACAGTGCATCAACCCTATCACCGTCCGCCCGAACTCTTCTGCGGCTACGAACGCACCGAGGGGCAAAGTCCGATTCAGTATCCCGTCGCTTGTTCTCCACAGGCTTGGGCGACAGGTACCATTTTTCAGCTTTTGCAGATGATGGTTAATTTAGTGCCAGATGCACCGAGTAACTATCTTCGCATTCTCGATCCGGCCTTGCCCAGCAATATCCATCAAATTTCCTTCAAAAACTTACGCGTCGGTGCGACTTCGCTCGATCTGGAATTTACCCAGCGCGATGCCGAAGGCGAGGGCTTGCGCGCGACTACATCCTGTCGGGTGCTCAAAAAACGTGGTAATCTCCGGGTAACGATCGAAGCCTAGACTCGCTCGAAATAATATTGCCCTTCAAAAGAGAGATCCCGGCTCACTTTTGGGTACTTTAGAAATAACGAGATCGAGCGATACCGATTTGACATCGGCATCGCTCCCTCACTCAGCAAATATGCTTCGATCGTCGGCTCTCCAGTTTCATCGATCGTCCCCCGATCTTCGATCGACTGTCAGTGTCGTCTATTTATTAACACAAAAACTCGAAAACAGCACATAATACTATGAGGTAAGATCGCATCGTGTGAATAAAAGCGGTAGAATTAGGAGTAAATAGCTAACCCCCGAACTGGATTGAGCAACTCAAACCCTTCTGGTGTTGAAGACGCTGCGACCAATTTTTTAGCGATCGTCTGAATTTGACTCCGAGATAGTCTGGTTTCCTTAGACAATGGAAGCGCGATTCCCCCCACGGGAGGCTATACCAACAACAAAATAGTATGTCAAGAGAAATGTTCCACTGGTGAGGCTCAATGAGCTACTGCGTAAACCCTGACTGTCCCCAACCTAAAAATCCGATAGACGCTTTTCTGTGCCAAGCCTGTGGCGCACGGTTACTCGTTCGCAATCGCTACCGAGTTACCAAATCACTGGGGCAAGGGGGCTTTGGTGCCACATTTGTAGCGATCGATGTGTCGCTTCCTGGCGAACCTATTTGTGTGATCAAGCAACTTAGGCCGAGCAATAACCATGAGAAGTTCCTGCGTATGGCCAGAGAACTATTCGAGCGCGAAGCCAGAACCCTCGGGAAAATCGGCAACCATCCGCAGATTCCCAGACTATTAGACTTTTTTGAAGAACGTCGCAACTTTTATCTCGTCCAGGAATATGTCAGCGGACATACCATCCATCAAGAAGTCAAACAGACTGGACTATTTAAAGAAGAAAAAATTCGCGACTTTCTGATCGAGATTCTGCCCGTCATTACTTATATTCACTCCCAGCAGGTAATTCACCGCGATATCAAGCCTGCTAACATTCTCCGGCGCGACCAAGATGGCAAACTAGTCCTGATCGACTTTGGAGCTGTCAAAAACTATGTCGCCCAAATGGAAGTTCCAGAAGGCGTAGAACAAGGCTCTAACACCCAATTTGCCGTCGGTACTTCTGGTTACGCACCGCCCGAACAATTGGCCATGCGCCCGATCTTTGCCAGCGATATTTATGCTTTGGGTGTAACTTGTGTCTATCTGATGACGGGGAAATCTCCCAAAGATATTGAATATAACCCCTCAACTGGCGAAATGATGTGGCAAAAACACGTCCAGTTGGGCAAACATATGACTCAAGTCTTGGGCAAAATGTTAGAAGTATCCGTGCGGTACCGCTATCAGTCTGTCGAAGAAGTCCAACGGGCACTGGCATCGACATCCGTTCCTGCCGAAGCGCGCGCGCCCAGAGTTCCCACTCCTCAAGTCGGCAGTCCCAGCAATCCGCTCCCAATTGTCAAAGCTGGAGTGCCGCCAGGATTGCCTCAAAATCGTAATAGTTCGCCACAAAATGTACCGAACGCCACAGCTTCTTCAAATGCTTCCCAGCGGATGGCAGAGGCGATCAAACGCACCCGAGTCGAGCGCGATCCGACTAATATCAAAAATGGTGGCGATCCTAGCCGAATTGGTGCAGATCTACGCACGGGTTTGGGCGGAGTTCCCGCAGTTCCAGTACCGCGAGAGCAACTAAAGTTAGACGCACAGGGTGTTTTAGCGGCGTTCCGTCGCGGCCAGAGGACTTTTAGCGAGATGGATATCAGTAGTCTCGATCTGGCTAAAGCGCATCTGCCAGGAATTACGCTCAGTAGTGCTAATTGTGCCTATATCAATCTCCAAGGGGCGAATTTAGCGGCTGGGAAGTTTGATAAAGCCGATCTCAGCGGTGCGGTGCTCAAGGATACCGTCCTGAGTAAGGGCTACTTTAGCTATGCCAATCTTCAGAATGCCGACCTGCGTGGTGCAGATTTGAGCGACGCCTATCTCAATTACGCCAACCTACACGGTGCAAATTTGTGTGGGGCAAATCTCAAGGGTGTCAAAGTTACCGAAGACCAATTGAACCAAGCTAAAACCAATTTCATGACGGTGTTTCCCAATGGCAAACGCGGTGGTTTTTGGTAATTCAATCACAGGGTGTCATAGTTACTGACGATCGATCGAGCCAATCTCAGACTAATTGTAAACCGTGTTTCTAAATGGCAAACGCGGTTTTTTGGTAATTTAGATTATTTGGAAATCGATCGATATATACAAATTTTCAAGAAGATCGCGTACTATCTTTAAGAATGTAACTAGCCGTACCACTCAAGATCGCCCCGCCCATTAGTACACTAATAGCTGGGAGAAACAGCGGTTCCCACAGACTTTGCCACACCAGCAAGCCCAGAGGAATATGAGTATATTTACCGATAATTGCGATGATAAACCAGAAAAAGCTCAACAACACAAAGAAAAAATTAAATGTCAGTAAATTATTAATTAGGCTTAAAATTTTGGCACCCATAGCAATATTTCCGGAAAGGATCGATTAAAACTTGTTTATACAAAGTAACGTGCCGCTGGATCGGATTCATTCACTATCCACTATCCACTAACAACTAAGTTGCAACCATGCAGTTAAGGCAATGGCCAAAGCATCGGCAGCATCATCGGGACGGGGAATGCGATCGAGACCTAATTCTCGGGCTACGGCAGCTTGAACGTCAGGTTTTTGGGCATTGCCGTAGCCAGCGACGGCTTGCTTGATTTGAGCGGGAGTGAACTCCACCCAAGGGATTTGATGTTGGGCGATGACCAACAAAATTACCCCCCGCGCTTGGGCTACTGGAATGGTATTTCCCATTTTATAGAAAAATAACTGTTCGATCGCCACTAAATTAGGTTGAATTTCGTCTAACAAGCTGTGCAGATCGTCATAGATCGTCTGAAGCCGCGAACCGATCTCCGTGCGAGCGGGAGTTTGGATGATGCCAAAATCAATCAAAGTTATCGCTGGCGGACGAGATTGGATGGCAACGGAGATCGCCCCAAAACCAAGACTGGCAAGCCCTGGATCTAATCCGAGAATTCTGGTAATTGTCATTTAGGGTAACCAAAAATTAATCTCAAACCAAGAGTTGGATCGTGAGTATTATGGCTGAACCTAGAGATTTAACCTTTACGATCGCAATTATAGTCGGATTAAATGGGGATATGGGATGTCCGGTACTGGCCGCAAGACTACTCAAGTTTCAACTTACTCTTTCCGATCCGTCAGAGTACCTGTAAGATTGACGAAGTGGAAGGAAGCCTCGCCGTTTCAAGGCGAGGTTTCTTCCACTCATCTGAGATTCATTCATCCATCATCAATTCTTTTATTTTTAATTCAGAAAAATAATGTCGATCGGTCTCTTTAGACGAGCAGTCAGGAATTTGAGTCGTAGTGGTAGTACCTTACCATCACAGAGCGGCAAATATTCCAATGTCCGGCGGCTATTTCAGTGGTTGTCCCCAGGAATTTTTGTCAAACGCTGGTTGCTAACCATCTACATCGGCGTATTGATGACGATTCTAGGTTTGGCGATTTGGCTCAAGCTAACGCCAATCTTCTGGCTGTTTCAGATTGTCGATCGGGTCATTGAGTTTTTGGCTAGAGTAATTCCTCATTATCTCTCGGGGCCGATCGTCTTGGGCTGCGGTTTATTCCTCGTCTTTTGGGGTCATAGCCGTTCGTTGGGGGAGATTAGCAAGGTGTTACGTCCCGATGGTGGCGAAACATTGCTAGATATGCTCTGGCAAAATCGCCGTCTCAATCGGGGGCCAAAAATTGTCGCCATCGGTGGCGGTACCGGATTATCGACGCTACTACGGGGTCTGAAGCTCTACAGTGCCAATCTGACAGCGATCGTCACTGTGGCGGACGATGGCGGTTCTTCGGGACGATTGAGGCGAGATTTTGGCGTCTTACCGCCAGGAGATATCCGCAACTGTATCGCAGCGTTGGCTGATGAAGAAAAATTATTGACAGAATTATTTCAGTATCGCTTTGAAGCTGGCGATGGTTTGATGGGACACAGCTTTGGTAATTTGTTTTTGACAGCCATGTCGGAGATTACTGGCGATCTCGAACGCGCGGTAGTGGCTAGCTCCAAAGTTTTGGCCATTCGCGGACGAGTTTTGCCAGCGACGCTGACAGATGTCGCACTGTGGGCGAAACTAGCCGACGGACGCACGATCGTCGGCGAATCGAGTATCGGTCATAGTGACGGCCAAATTGTGGAGATCGGTTGCTCTCCAGCCAATCCGCCTGCCTTACCTGCGGCGATCGCGGCCATTCAAGAGGCGGATTATATTATCATGGGGCCTGGAAGTTTGTACACCAGCGTGATTTCTAATTTACTGGTGCCAGAAATCGCCCAAGCAATTGCCGCGCGTCAAGTACCGCGTATTTATGTCTGCAATATTATGACGCAGCCAGGAGAAACTACTGCTTATACTGTTGCCGATCATATCGAAAGTATCGATCGCGCTTGCGGTTACAAGTTATTTGATGCGGTACTAGTCCAGAAAAGTCCGCCGTCAACGAGTTGTCTTCAAAATTATGCCGAGGAAAACTCTTTCCCTGTCTTGCTCGATCGAGAAGATGTCAAACAGTTGGGACGGAGCATCTTTTCGGTTAACGTGATGGAAGAAGACCCCACAACTCGCTATCTACGGCACAATCCCCGCCGTCTGGCTAAAGCATTAATCCATTTTTATCGTCGCGCTCAAGAATCGGCTGCCGATCGTAGTTTGAAGGTAGCCCAAATAGCTCGTAATATTAAATCAGCCTGAGGGGTTAATTGATAATTGAGAATTGATAATTGATAATTGGGGTGTTAGTACTTGCAATGTCGGTGCTAACTACTAATTTTCAATCAAAAATCGATATGACCGATCGGACTGTTAACTTACCAGATGAGAATGCTACTCAGGTGCTGGGGATGGATTTGGGTAAGTCTTTGACAGCGGGTAGCGTGTTGTTATTAACGGGAGATTTGGGTAGCGGCAAAACTACCCTAGTCAAGGGGATCGCGCAAGGGTTGGGGATTACAGACTCGATCGTCAGTCCGACATTTACGATTATTAACGAGTATTTTAGCGGACGGGTACCGCTCTACCATCTCGACCTTTACCGTTTGACATCGGCGGAGGTTGACGATCTGTATTTGGAATCCTATTGGCTGGGACTAGAGCACGAACAGGGCATCGTCGCGATCGAATGGGCGGAAAGATTAGCGCATCTACCACCCGAATACCTGCAACTCGAATTGACTTACGATCCAGTCGAGGGCAGAATTGCGAAAATTATCTCAGCACGATAGTCTACGGCGTATAGAAACAGGTTGAGATTTTATGTAGTGGGGAAGGGCGGGTTCATACTAGAAATTCTCCCAAGCACTACCAGCCTAGTCTCTAAAATGCAACATCCACAGCAATCTCTGGCCAACGAGTAGCAATATCCTCCGCAGCAGACACCTCAACAGCGGCAAGGTTTAACGGATAGTCCACATTGTCTCGCTCGACCCAGCGCACGGCTGTAAATTGTCCGTTTGCTGCCCTCAATATAAATCCAGACTCTTGGCATTCTGAAGAAGCAAGATATAACACTCCAGGGGCTACTTGCTCTGGTCGCAAGTCCTCTGGCTCATCTTGTACGTTCCACATCCGCGTTTTGGCTACTGGCGAAATCGCGTTGACAATAATTTCATGCTCTTTACCTTCAACCGCGAGCACATTCATCAGGCCGATCTGTGCCATTTTTCCCATCGCATAAGGGGCGAGACCACTGAGTGCGTATTGCGGGTAAATAGCTCGATCTGAAGTCGTCAGCACGATCCGTCCGTAGTTTTGCCGTTTCATAATTGGCAAGGCAGCTTGAGCCAACCATGTGGGTGCCTCTAAATTAATGCTGATGGCACGTTGTAGGAAATCAGGCGTTAGTTCTTGCACTGACTCATAGGCAACCCATCCCGCATTGTGAATCAAGATGTCCAGGCGGCCAAACTGCTCCAACGTAGTTTCCACTAAACTTCGGCAGCTATCTCTGCTATCGAGGATGACATTGCTCGGAAATGCAACTCCGCCTGCTGCTTGAATTTTCCTTGCAGCATCAGCCGCAACATTCGGATCGAATCCGGTACCGTCTTTATTAACGCCGATGTCATGTATAACGACTCGCGCTCCTCTTTCCGCAAGCAGGCGGGCATAGGCTGCCCCCAACCCTCTCCCGCTGCCAGTAATAAGGGCTACTCGATCGTCAAGTTGAATCACTTAATTTTCTCCTAACTTAAATTCTGAATTTTAGGTAGGTAAATATCTCAAATGGGTTCCGTCCACCGGAGGCACGATAGTCGGACATTTACAGATGTTTAGTTATTTAGTAAATCAGCCCTGGCTCTCAAGTAGGAATTAATTCTCCCGGACGCAACCGCGACCATTTGCCAGCATCTTTGGTAAAGCTCAGACAACCGACGACATCCCACTCCATCTCCACGCCTTCATCACGGGTGCGGATATTCACGTTAATTTGTGGCTGAGTGGCTTCAAAAGTAGGCGTAGCCGTCAGATGAGCTTGTTGGTGTTGTTCTTCGACTGCATGATAGGTCGTACAGCGATCGACGTACTCGCAATTGATACAGATACACATAAGATATTAGGGGTTAGGGACTAACCAATATCTCGTATTCTATGCAATTTTTAGAGAATCTACCATTCAACCTAGATTTATTGCCAAAGCCAGTATATGTGGTGGGTGGTGCCGTCCGCGATGCGCTGTTGGGGAGGGTGCGAGCGGAATTAGATTTGGATTTGGTGGTACCGACTGGGGCGGTAGATCTGGCGCGAAAGTTAGCCACAGAGTACCGAGCGGGGTTTGTACTGCTCGATCCCGAACGTCAGATCGCGCGGGTAGTATTTCCGGGGATGACGGTAGATATCGCCCAACAAGACGGAGAAAGCATTACTAACGATCTGGCACGCCGCGACTACACGCTCAATGCGATCGCCTATGACCTTCAAACAGGTGCGACTGTCGATCCATTCTCTGGCACTCAGGACATCCACCAGCGCACGATCCGAATGGTGAGTAGGGATAACCTCATCGATGACCCTTTGCGCCTACTCAGGGCTTATCGTCAAGGGGCGCAGCTTAATTTCGCGATCGAGTCACAGACTCAGCAGGCAATTCGCGATTTGGCACTCTTATTGACAAATGTTGCCGCAGAACGGGTCTTAGCGGAGTTACGATATTTATTGCTAACACCCAATAGCAGTGAGTGGTTGGCGGCGATGGTAGCCGATGAATTGTTGACAGGTTGGTTAGAACTACCCGTCTGCACGGATTTTGCCGCTAAATTAAGTCAATTCGATCGAGCTTGCGAATTAGTCCGCCAACATTATCCCGCACTCGATCTCGAACTCGATCGGCCTTTACGGGACACAATCGCGATTTCGCGGCGCGCGATCGGTAAATTTACATTCCTATTATCGTCAGATCTCCAGATTGCAACCACCCAAATGTTGCGCTTGACATTTAGTTCGGCAGAAATTCAGGTAGTCACTACGGTAATTACTTACTTACCGCAATTATTAAGCGAACCGATGTCTTTAACCGAGCAATATTTTTGGTTCCAATCTGTAGATGATCGTTTTCCGCTATCGATCGTTTTAGCGATCGCTGCTGGCGTAGAGTTATTGAGTTTAGCTCCGCTCATCGATCGCTATTTCGATCCGCAAGATCTAGTCGCACATCCAACACCACTAGTTAACGGACGCGAGCTGATGGACGTCTTAAAGATTCCCCCTTCACCGACGATCGGTAAACTCTTGACTGAAATTCAAATAGCCAGAATTAATGGGAAAATATCTACGTCATTAGAGGCATTGGAATTTGCCAGAGAGTTTCTCAAAGCGAGCGATCCTTCCCATGATACAGACTAATAATTCCGCTGCGTCTTTGCGTCGCTGTCTTGATTTGCGCTCGTCGGGTTCCCCGACGAGCGCAAATCGCTGCGGTTCAAAAAAGGCTCTCTTATTTTAAGATTTTAGCTTGTTGGAATACATCTTGAATGGTATCGCCGACAATAAATCCGTACATCACTTGCGAAATCGATGCTAAACCGATCGAACAAACAAATGCTGATAGCGGTGAGGAAATCCAATTCCAGCCAAATAAAAATACCGAAGCGATAATAATTATCGATGTAACAACACCGCTAAGTGCGCCAGCGAGCAACTGTTCGCGATCCCAATCGAGCCATAAAGATCGCCAGTATAGACTTTGTTTGAGTAAAGATTTTTGCAAATTGCCAACGACTCGCCCGCCAATGCCGCCAACTACGGCACCAATAATTGCTAAAATAATCAACACGGTACCGTCTTCGTCTAATATCAATGACTTGATTCCCAGATGGATCGATACCCAATTTAAAATATTAATTGGCAACACCACGATCGATGTAAACATCCAGCGATGACTGAGTGTTTTAATAAATTGCTTGAGCACGCACCACTGTAAGTAGCCCTGAATTGTGAAGCTCAATAGACAAGCTAATATTCTGAGCAGATAGATGACGATCGAGTTATCGATCTTAAAGAGTAATGTGAACAAAGTCACGATTGCTTGAGTTGCGATCGCTAGCAGAATCGAGCCAACAACCTGGATCGATAACCATTGGCTTAAAAAATTAGGTTGAGACTTAGACATTGGTAATTAGTTGATAATTGATAATTGATAGTTGATAGTTGATTTGTAAACACGAATATTCAAGATCGCGATCGGTATTAAATCGTGGGGTTTTAGAGTTTTATGTCAAACAATCTAACATTGAGTTAAGTTAAAAGATGCGGGCACCAGCTATTTTTTGGATGTTTTCGATTAGTTTTAAATCTCGATAACTGGTACCGCTAGATCTATGACTGTCGAAAGTGGCAATTATTAGGCGTTTACCGAAATTTAGCTCGACTTGAAGTCGATCGCATAACATCTCGATCGATAAATCACTATCATCTGGTTCCGATTTAGCCTTGAATCTCTGGCGAGCAGACTTTGAAAGAGAAGTGTCAATTTTAAGACTTAATACATACAAAGAGCGATCGCTAAAAATCTGCATCGGCTTACAGACTAAATATGCCCGATCGATCGCGGGATAATTAGATAACTTCTGACAAATCTCGGTAACTAAATCTGGATCGAGATCGTGCGGAATGAATCGATCTGTTTCCAAAAGATTGCGTTCTAATCTCGATCGCCATTGTTTTGGTAAATACTGTTGTCGCCACTCTAAATAAATCCGAGCAGAGTCTAAGTCGCCTTGGTAAATATAAAACTTATATAATTCCTCACAACTAGAAATCGCTAAATCTGGATCTAATACGATCGCCTGTTCTAAATAAACACAGCCGCTCAAATGTCCCCGACTGACAAGCACTTTACCTACCTGATAATTTGCACCCGCATGGTTGGGATCTCGCGCTAAGAGTTCTTGCCACAATGGCAACGCTAACGATGTATCGTGTAACTCAGTAGTCAGATTGGCTTGAATTGTTGCTTCCGCCAGCGTTAATGGCGTAGTTGTCGCTTTTAGATTCAGGGTGGCTAAATATTCATATTGGTAGCGTGCGTGGTGATATTGTCGCCACCACTCGGCTTTGCGACTTTCATACCAGCGCAGATCCTGCTCGGCGGCTAAATCCATCAACCGATCGCCAAAAAAGTACTCCGCTGCCGTCTGAAGAATGGGTGTAGGCGTCCAGGATTTGGGGGTAGGATAGCCGACAGCCGCCAATCGATCGCTCAGACACGGATGAGTATCATCGGTATCTGTCGCCTCTGACAGGATAAAATCGAGCCAAATCTGTGCTGTTTGCGGATCGAGCGGTTGACGCAAAGCCGCCAGCATTTGGGTGACTACATCCGTTGGCGGTGTCTCCCGCTCGCGTGCTTGACGATCGAGTTGACGAGAGAAACACTCTTGCAAATAATATTGATAAATATAAGTTTGAATTAAATCGCTAGCGGCAATTTCGGGACTAGTCATGCTTTGCGCCAGCGCATCGGCGGCATACTCTCGATCGCGGATCGAGACAAACGAATAGGCTTTAATTAATGGCTCATACCAGCGAAAGAACCACTGGAAAATAAATAAATTATTATCGGCTGTGAGATTTTCCCACATCTGTCTGACGCGGAGAATATAGCCCGTAAAACTACTGTCATTTTTTGACAAATGACCCAATTCATGAGCTAATGTTGCCTTGAATTGTTCTGGTGAAAGCGATTGAAGTAATGGTAAACCGAGTAGTAAATAATTACGATGCCATTCAAACCAACCGAGGTGAGGTGTTTGATATATTGCCGCATTGTGGTCGTAATTAATCACCACATGATGAATTTTAGGCGTTTTTAATCGATATCTAAGTTCGTCAATAACTGCAAATAGTTCGGGAAATTCAGCGCGATGGATTTCGCGATCGCTCAATGACGGCGATTGCACCCAAAAAGTCGCGATCGCCACCAAGCCAAATAAGATCCACAATTGACTCGGATCGAGACTAATCGGTCTTTTTTGGGCGATTTCGATCGCCCATCTTACCATCCACAAACTACTAAATAAGCTCAAACAAACGATCGCAATATATCCATAGCCGATCGTAGCTAATGCGGCTACGCGCAGTTGATATTTAGTAGTCGATCGATGACGGCTCGATCGTTCTAATTGCTGGACTAACAGATCGAACTTAGCCTGCTGTTTTAACTCCATCGCATCGCAATTCAAAATTCAAAACTCAAAATTCAAACTTTTAGCGATGTCGCTTTCAAGTTAAATCTTAAACTTAGTGGATGGAACTATTATTCCCACTCACTCTGCGACCGCTCTAAGTGAATCTACGTATTTTTGCGATTATCGATCGATTTAGTTGAAATTACCGATGTCAATTAATCATTGGAGTCTTCGGAGCCTTCGATCGCTAGCTGCTATCGCTGAGAGCTAAAACAAACAAGCCCCACCAATATATTGGTGGGACTCAAAATTTTTACTTATTTTACTATCTCAGATTGCTATGAACTAAAAAAAGCCCTCAATGAGGCTTGAACTCATGACCTCTTCATTACCAATGAAGTGCTCTACCACTGAGCTATGAGGGCGTTGGTGAAAGTGGGCCGAGCTGGATTTGAACCAGCGTAGGTCTCCCAGCAGATTTACAGTCTGCCGCCATTAACCACTCGGCCATCGACCCACGTTTTGGCGTACTTACTTGGAGGTGTTTTCTAAGTGTGTCCGCTGTTTTGTTTCACGATTATTAATCCTAACATAGATGATTTAAAAAGCCAAGCTATTTTTCAAACATTTTGGCTCTCGTATAATTAAAACGCTACAAAGTGCCAGTTTGAGCTGGCTTGCCGAGGATCGGCGCACTTTCCACGCTCAGATTAAACCCAGCTCGCATCACTAGTCTAGGTTAGATCGGCCAAAGTCGTGCCAGACGGGAAAACCTACCATGGCAACGACTCAAGTAACGGTGACGAAGATATTTCTGGTAGTGGCTGACAAGCCGATCTCAGATTTGGTTCGGTTTGGGATATTGGTGGTGACTTTGGCTTTCTAGGTTGCTTGTAACCCCTTCAGGATAATTTGGCCCGAATATGAAATCGCCCCATCTTCGACTAGAAGATGGGGCGGTCGATATATAGTTGAAATCGCCCAGGAGCGATCGCCAACTACATGTCGCTATTAGTTAGTGGCATCAGATTAGCGAGCAACTAATTTAATACTTATTTGCTCAGAATCGAAAAACTACTGAGCACGGGTACATTTGCGACTAACAAGTAGGCAAATGCAGCTCCGCCAACACCACCAATCAAGAACCCAGTGGTGAACTCACTCCAACCTTTGCCATCTTTGACATTGTTAGGTGGTGTGGGTACAGTCACACTAGGCAGTGGGGCTGCGGGATTCACGCTAGCATAGATCGATAGGCAAACAGTCAAGATTACTACCAATCCGACGGTGGCGAGCAATCCGGCGAGATATGCTTGGTCGGTATGGCGTAAAGGCCCCAATAGAGTGAAGGGGCCGAGTAAGAAATAGCCATGAGCCATTCCCACTTCTAAACCCCGTCGTTGAGGGGATAGATTAGCCCGATAAATCGGTAAGTTGCTAATAAAAGCTTGAATGATACCCGAACCATTGATAGGAGTAGCTAAATTGCTAACTTCAGGATTGGGACTGCTGACAGCTTGAACGCGAGTAGCCATAAAAAACCTCTCAAACTAATTAAGGGGATGGGGACAGGGATTAGGCTTTAGGGATTAGGCTTTAGGCTTTAGGCTTTAGGAATTTAGGACGCAAGCATCTTTCTAATATTCCCAAGACCTAAGACCTAAGACCTAATACCTAACGCCTAATACTACAAGGGATGGAATAACAAGTCGGGGAAAAAGCGATTGAATTCAATCAAAATACCCGCAGTAAATGTCATCCATACTGCTGCCAAAACTGGAGCAGTAGATAAAAATCTGAGCAAATGTGGCATGGAATATCTCCAGAATCTAAAATCAATATGTTGCAAGTATTGCTACTAGACAATCTGTTTGGGGAAGTTTAAAGTTCGAGCTGTAAATCCGTAAGTTAGAGATGACATTATTGTTAACTGCTAACTTAAATCGATCGCCAGCCTCAATCTTAAAAGCGACTATGCCATCGATCGAGACTCAATTTACCGAGGCGAAACAGAAATTTCACTATCTTTAGCAACTAATTTACCAGAGGTGAATTCACCCAGGGCAGCAGCAGGCCAAGCGAAGCCGCCTAACATACAGCTAACAGCTAAAGGTACGTCGATGACGATTTCCTTCATCTCGGGATTGTCGCCTTTCTTGATGGCGATGATGTAAGCGCGACCGACCCAACCGATCCAGCCAGCAATGTAGAGGAACAGGATGCTAGGAATCAAGAAGTCGCCCGCCCGATCGAGTCGTCCATCTACAATCAAGTGTGGCAGTCCTTCTGGCCCGCACAAAGCTTGAGCGTAACGATCGAAGCGATTTTTACCAGACTGGGGATCGTTGGTAGTATTGCGTGCCATTTTCGCACGTTGCTGAAAAGCAGGCGTATCGCCACAACGAGTGAGTCCAGCTACTTCAGATGCAGATGCAGTGGGAGTAAAGTTGAACCAGAGACAGATGGCAAGGACAAAAGCCAACAGTTTTTGCATAGTGATTGTTTCCTTTTATAACAAAACAAAAAGTTTTATTTACAAAACACAGAATCGTGCGTTCGATCTGCTTTGGCAAAAAAACTATAATAGTCTTTTGGGAATCTTCAACGATCTTGAGTATGGATCGCCAAAGATCGCTGATACTGTAGAGATTGGCGATATATTGCCAGCAGATCGAGATCGCTTGGCAAGCTAGTCTCCAGAGAAAAGTCTCTGCCAATGAGTTGGTGTATTACTCAAATTAAGAGCTACACTGACACGATTGCCAAATTACTTAACTCTATTTTCATCTTTAAAATTAGCAGCTAATGACAACAGTTTTATCAATTGAAACAAGTTGTGACGAAACTGCGGTGGCAATTGTTAACAATCGTAAAGTTTGCAGCAGTGTCATCGCCTCGCAAATCCCAATTCATACCCAATATGGGGGAGTTGTCCCCGAAGTGGCATCGCGGCAACATGTATTAACAATTAACGATTTAATCGATCGAGCTATTCGGGAAGCAGCTCTCGATTGGACGCAAATCGATGGGATTGCGGCAACAGTCGCACCGGGGTTGGTGGGGGCGTTGATGATTGGTATGAGTGCGGCGAAGACGTTGGCAATCTTACACGACAAGCCATTCGTCGGCGTGCATCACCTGGAAGGACATATTTACGCCTCCTATTTGAGTGCGCCAGAGTTGCAGCCACCATTTTTGTGCTTATTGGTATCTGGCGGACATACCAGTCTGATTCATGTCAAAGATTGTGGGGTCTATACCGAGCTGGGGGCGACTCGCGATGATGCTGCTGGTGAAGCCTTTGATAAAGTAGCCAGATTATTAAATCTGGGCTATCCAGGCGGCCCGATAATCGATCGATTGGCAAGTCAAGGCAATCCGAACCTTTATCCGTTGCCAGAGGGCAATATCTCGCTCCCTGGTGGGGGTTTTCATCCCTATGATTCTAGTTTTAGTGGGGTGAAAACGGCGGTACTGAGATTGACTCAGAAATTGCAAGCAGCAGGGCAAGAGTTGCCTGTGGCGGATATTGCGGCTAGTTTTCAGTCTAGTATCGCGCGATCGCTAACTAAACGGGCGATCGCTTGTGCGCGCGATTATGGTTTGGAGACGATCGCTATCGGTGGGGGTGTTGCGGCCAATCGCGGTCTCAGAGCGACATTACAAGCGGCTGCTGGCGATCGGGGCATTCGGGTATTATTTCCACCGATGGAGTATTGCATGGATAATGCGGCGATGATCGGTTGTGCGGCGGCGGAGCATCTGAGTCGGGGACATATTTCGCCCTTAGATTTGGGCGTACAGTCGCGGCTATCGGTGATGGAAGTGATGAGTTTGTATCGATCTTCCGATCGATAGTGGGGAAGAGGACTTTTATGGCGATTTTTTGCCGTTTCTTCAGCAATAGCCCTGACTCAGCCAGGATCTGGGGGTCGGTATCCCCAGATTTGGGTTTTCAATCGCACCAGCAAGTTTTCTATTGCAATAACCCATCACCCCGCTGAGATTATTTAGCCGCGCCAATAAGACTTAGAAATCAGAACTACCGGAAATAGCAAACACAGAAACAAGACCTTGCCTAAATTGGTCAGTATCACTGACGACTGAGTAGACACGGGAGTGCGACCGCCCCAACTTACATTCGCTTGTACTGGGGTCGAAGCTGGAGCCTTGACAGTATTTCGATCGATCCGGCAACTACCAGCACAGGCCGAGTTAGCCACGATACCATACTTCAATCGCGTCGGCTTGAGCGTATCCAAGATCGTATTATTCTGGATGCGAAGATTTTTATTGTTGCTATTAGATTGAAGATAGATCCCCGCACGAGCTTGTCCGGACTTATCGCCAGCTAAATGAATACTGCGAGCGGGATTGACGATCGTGTTATTTTCGATTTTGGAGCTGCCAGCACCACCCAACGCGGCATTCGACCAAATTCCCGCGCCTGGTGCGTTGGTAATCCGATTGCCAGAAATCCTCAGTCGATCGATCGGTGTATTCTGATGCGTATATTTCCACAGGGTAATCCCACTAGAAAAACGATCGTGTGCGAAATGTACGGGTTTGGCATTGACAAAATTGATGCGATTATCCGCGATCGTCACATCTTGAAGCGGTGCGTTACTATTCGGATCGAGCATAATCCCTGCTGAAGGGCCACTATCGCTGACAATCCCCGGCTCCACCCATTTATCGGAGCTGATATTCACCGTGTTACGCCGGATAACAATCTGTTGCATAGCTGGCTGACTGGCACTATTACCTTTGTGGATGCTAAACCACAGCGTAAATCCAGTATTCGCCCCATCGATGAGATTGTTTTCATAGAGTTGACGTTGGGAGACTGGAGTGCCTGCCCCTGTAACATTGATACCATTGGTAAAGCCTTTAATCGTGTTACCGCGCACGATTTGATCGTTACCATGAATTTCGATCGCCGTGCGCGCACCTTTAGTACCGGGGCCAAACCGGGAAATAAAAGTGTTATTCTCGACCAGCATCCGCGACCCTTGGGTATAGATCGAGGAATGATCGAAATCGACCGCATTGCCACCTACATTATCGAATCGAGAATTGGTAATTGCTGCATCGGTCATGCCATCGAGCTTACCGTTAATGACCACCGACCAGACTGCATTTTGATTGGTAAATCGAGTCCGATCGATTGAAATACGTTTGCCCACATAGACCCGAATTGCCGTGCGCGGTAACAAGTTTTGTTCATCGCCAAAATCGGCAGGGATCTTCCCACCTGGGCCTTCGGCAGCCAGTATGGGATTGTTTTGACCGTTGGAATCGATCGTCAAGCCTTGGATGGCAAAATCGTTCAGTGGGGTGCCATATTCCTCAGTCCCCATAATCGACTCATACTTCCCTTGCCGATCGGCCAGCCGGAGAGTAGCCCCTTTGGTAGTACTAGCAGCCAATTTAATGCCAGAACGTAGCTTCAGAGCTTGCGGGTGTTTTAATTGACGTTGGATCGAAATATTATAAGTACCCGGTGGAAATAGTACGCTCCCGCCTTTTTTGGCGACAGCATCGATCGCGGCTTGGATTGCTGCCGTGTCATCTTTGCCATCGTTAGGGACTGCACCAAATTTAGTAACTAGCTCGGACAACCTCCCAATTTTGGGCAGTGCTGGCAGTCTGGGTTGTGTGTTACTCGCCGCAGTTGTTCCAACTTTGCTCGGACTCTTGCGAGCTTGCATGGAGCTAGCAGGAAGTTGACTCACCTCCTCAATCTGCCCTGGCAACTTTGTCGATCGCGCTCCTGTCTCCTGCGCTAACAGCAAATTTAATGCGATGTTAATTACTAACATTTTTCGCAGCATAATCGTATATTAAGATATTATTTTCTTTTCTAAACTCGATGGCTAAAACAAGTGCCTGCTTAACCTGATTCGTCACTTATTTATAATTTTCTCGCACTGTTATCGATCGGATCGAAATCTAATTATTTTTCGATTTCGCAGTAACTAATTA